>JBNMJG010000105.1:0-5084 GCA_050873705.1 Coprococcus sp.
ATTTGTTATCTTTGTTGTCCTTTTTTGCCTGTTCTTCTTCTTCCAGTGTCACCGGATATGTCAGAAGATGGCCCATCTTCTCTTTCTTTGTTAAAAGATAGAAAGCATCATTTTTGCCTAATTCCATCTGGATCGGGACTCTTTCAATGATCTTCAGGTCAAAGGCTGCAATACCGTCAATCTTTTCAGGATTATTGGTCATCAGTCTCAATTCATGAACACCGAGGTCTTCAAGAATCTGGGAACCGATGGTATAATCTCTCATATCTGCCGGGAAGCCAAGCATAATGTTGGCCTGGATCGTATCATATCCCTGATCCTGCAGTGCATAGGCTTTGATCTTGTTGATCAGACCAATGCCTCGGCCTTCCTGTCTCAGATATAACAATACGCCTCGACCTTCCTTTTCAATCATACGAAGCGCTGTCTGCAGCTGTTCACCGCAGTCACATTTCTGTGAACCAAAAGCATCTCCTGTCAGGCATTCTGAATGTACACGGCACAATACAGCTTTACCGTCACCGATCTCGCCCTTGACAAGAGCTACATGGTGTTCGCCATTCAGTTTGTTGATATAACCATACATCATAAAATCGCCGTACTTAGTCGGAAGTTTTGCCTTCGCCACACACTCAACCAGCTTCTCATGTTCTTTTCTGTAACGCTTGATCTGTGCAATTGTACAAATCTTGAGATCATGTTCTTCTGCAAATGCCAGCAGATCATCTCTTCTGGCCATTGTGCCGTCATCCTTCATGATTTCACAGCAAAGACCCACTTTCTTAAGTCCCGCCATCTCCATCAGGTCAACAGTCACCTCTGTGTGACCCGGACGTTCAAAGATACCGCCCTTTTTGGCAGCCAGCGGGAACATATGGCCCGGTCTTCTGAAATCTTCAGGTTTTGCATCATCTTCAACTGTTTTCATGGCTGTTATGGAACGTTCAAAAGCAGGGATGCCTGTTGCTGTATCTTTGTAATCGATGGATTCTGTAAATGCTGTACCATGATTATCTGTATTCACTGAGCACATCATATCCAGACCGAGTTTTTCCACATAATCTGCGTGCATCGGCATACAGATCAGACCTTTTGCATAGGATGCCATAAAATTCACATTCTCAGGTGTTGCAAACTCCGCAGCACAAATCACATCGCCTTCATTTTCTCTATCTTCATCGTCCATAACCACAACAATCTTGCCGCTGCGGACAGCCTCGATGACTTCCTCTACTGGATCAAATTCCTTCATTTCTCTAATTCCTCCTACATAAATCCGTTTTCTGCCAGAAATGCTTCTGTAATGCCGCCGGAAGTTGTCTGTTTTTCTTCTTCCGCTTTGCCGAGTAATAATTTCTCGACATATTTACCAATGAGATCACACTCAAGATTCACTGTATCTCCCGGTTTTTTCTTAAGTAAAATCGTCTCTTCCCCGGTATGCGGAATGACAGATACTTTAAAGCAGCTGCTGTCCACATACGCAATTGTCAGGCTGACACCATCAATGGCAATTGAACCTTTTTCTATCATATATTTGAGTAGTTCCGGTTTTGTCTGAACAGTTACCCATACTGCATTATCTTCTCGTGTCATATCGGAAATTGTACCGGTTCCGTCAATATGTCCGCTGACAATGTGTCCGCCCAACCGGCTCATCGGTGTCAATGCACGTTCAAGATTGACCCGGCTTCCTGCATGCAGTGAAGAAAAATTCGTTCTTCTGACAGTCTCTGCCATCACATCCGCATCGAAATTATTGCCGTGGATCGCCGTTACCGTCAAACAGATACCGTTAGTTGCAATACTGTCGCCGACCTGAGTTCCTTCCAGTACTTTACTTGCACTCACCGTCAGCCGGTAAGATACCTTTCCCGGCACAAGCTGCTTGACTGTCCCGATTTCTTCTATAATACCTGTAAACATATCATGCCTCCCGTCTGATATAGCCAGTGATACATATATCATTGCCTATATTTCTCGCTGTTATGTCTGTGAGCTGCCAGGCATCCGCAAGATGTTCAATTCCATTGCCGCCTACAGGCGTCCTTGCTGCATTGCCGCCGATGATCATCGGGGCGATATACATCTGAACTTTGTCAATAATTCCAGACTCAAAAGCCGCTGCCGCAAGCGTTGCTCCGCCTTCCAGCAAAATACTGTCAATCTGCATGTGACCGAGTTCTTCCGTCAGTTTCTTCAGATCTACATGACCGTCTTTTTCTTCAATAATTAATACCTCAACACCTGCATTCTGCAGATCTCTGATTTTCTTCTCATCAGCTCTCGGCGTGCATGCCACAATCGTTCTGATATCTCTGGCTGTTTTCACCAGTCTGGCAGTCATAGGAATGCGCAATGCAGAATCAACTACAACCCTGATCGGATCCTTTCCTTCAATCAGTCTGCAATTCAGCATTGGATCATCATCCAGAACTGTCTGTGAACCAACCATGATCGCCATATACTGATGTCTGAGTTCATGCACTTCCCGTCTTGATGCTTCGCAGGAAATCCACTGGGATTCTCCTGTTGACGTTGCAATCTTTCCGTCCAGTGACATTGCTGATTTATACAGAACAAACGGTTCTTTGTTCACAATATATTTCATGAAAATCTCATTGAGTTTGATGCTTTCTTCTGCAAGAACACCGGTCTTTACTTCGATACCGGCATTGCGGATTTTCTCAATTCCCCGTCCTGCCACCAGAGGGTTAGGATCAAGGGCACCGACAACAACACGTCCGATTTTTTTCTCAATGATCTTATCCGCGCAAGGCGGTGTCTTGCCATAATGGGAACACGGTTCCAGCGTGACGTAAATGGTTGCTCCTGTTACATCCTGATCGCCGGCATCCTTAAATGCCTCAACCTCAGCGTGTCCCTGACCACAGCAATGATGATAGCCCTTTGCGATCACCTTGCCATCTTTAACAATCACAGCACCCACCATTGGATTAGGGTTTGTATAACCACGCCCAAGCTTTGCCATATCAAGCGCCATCTGCATATACTGACGATCTTCCTGATCTCTGTCTGTCATATTCTTCAACCCCTTATCATCTATGTTCTATTTCATAGAAAAAATTTCCTGTGAAACGATAAAATGCCCCTGAATCTATTCTTCAGAGGCATCACAACTTACATTCAATTGCGCAGTGCGCAGTCAACTTGCAACAAAACTGTATGTACCGGCCGCACATACAATGCGATAATAAAAGAAATGCTCCGGTCAATATACACTAACCAGAGCAGTCAATAAATTCAGTCACAAACTTACGTCAATTTATCTTCTTTCATCCAGACTATACTGTCGGCTTCGGACTCTCACCGAATCAACCTTGCGGCTCGTGGGCTTTACCACCGGTAGGGACTCTCACCCTGCCCTGAAGATTCTATTCATTTTCTTGTGTTATTATACCTCATTATCGTGCTTCATACAAGTCTTTTTTGTGAATTTTTACAATTATTCGAAAAATTTTTCAAAAATACGAACAAAACTGGCAAATCTTTCGACTGCCAGTCCTGTTCGTTACTTTTAAATCATTTTAACTTTAGGGAGTTTTTCTGTTTTCACATGAATTAATTCTTAATTTTATATTATCAGTGATGCAATTATCTGAGTAATGCACCTGCGATAACCATCTTCATAACTTCAGATGTACCTTCATAGATCTCTGTGATCTTAACATCACGAAGTTTTCTTTCAACACCGTATTCACGGCAGTAGCCATAGCCGCCCATGAACTGAACAGCTGCACGGCATACATCGTTAGCAACATCAGATGCAACAAGTTTTGCTTCTGCAGCATATACATTGTATGCTTCGCCATTGTCTTTAGCTGTAGCTGCGCGCCATGTCAGGAGACGGGCTGCATCAATTCTTGCCTGTAATTCTGCAAATCTGAACTGTGTATTCTGGAATGCAGAGATTGGTTTGCCAAACTGTTTTCTTTCTTTGCAGTATGCGATTGCTTCATCTAAAGCGCCCTGAGCAAGACCTACAGACTGAGCTGCAATACCGATACGGCCGCCGTCAAGTGCTTTCATAGCGATCTTGAAGCCTTTGCCTTCGCCGCCAAGTAAGTCAGCAGCAGGTACACGTACATCTGTGTAAACAACTTCAGAGTTGGATGCACCGCGGATACCCATACGTTTGATATCTGGCTGTACGGAAATACCTGGTGTATTTCTGTCAACAAGGAAAGCAGACATACCCTTGTGAGGGCCAGCTTCTTTATCTGTTAAAGCAAATACAAGGAATGTATCAGCAAATCCAGAGTTTGTTGTGAAAATCTTGCTGCCGTTGATGACATATTCATCACCATCTTTAACTGCAACTGTTCTTGCGCCTGCAACGTCAGAACCTGCATCTGGCTCTGTTAAACCGAAGCATCCGATCTTGCTGCCGTCAACCAGTGGACGAAGCCATTTTTCTTTCTGCTCTGGTGTTGCAAATTCTTCAATACTGGATGCACATAATGAAGTATGTACAGATACTGTAATACTTGTGCTGGCATCAACTTTGGAAAGTTCTTCCATTAAAAGAACATAGTTCATAACATCCAGGCCTGCACCGCCGATTTCTTCTGAGAATGGAATACCAAACATGCCCAGACTCTGCATCTCATGGATGAGGTCCATATCCATCTTCTCTTCTTCGTCCATCTTCTCAGCTGCTGCCTTTACGCGCTCCTGAGAAAACTTACGGTAAAATGCCTGCATTTCTTTCTGTTCTTCTGTTAAATTAAACCCTATCATTGCTTATAACCCCTTTCAGTTTGTTAGTTTGCTTGAAACATTTTTAGCTTACTAATACTTTGTGTGCTAATTATATCCTAGCAAACTATTTATGTCAATAACTAAATTGTTAATTTTTTAATTTTCGCAAATTGCACAAAAAAAGACCAGAAATCTTGTGACTTCTGGCCCTTCATTTATATTACATACCTTCAAAACTGCATATCAATTAAACACACTGCCTTTTAGAACCGTTCTCTCAGCGAGTCCTTTCTGGATATTCTCTTCGTTTCACTCAGAGAATGACCTTCGAACTAAGCTCGTCGCCTCACTTCGTTCCTTAC
>JBNMJG010000106.1:0-5012 GCA_050873705.1 Coprococcus sp.
CTCCAGGTTTAGCTGCCGGCGATCAGGACCTTTTTGCCCTGGAAGGCGAAACCATAATGTCTGATTCTGGATTGTGGGATTCCTTGTGCCAGCAGGTCTGCATCGTAGTTTTTTTCTTTAATCTGTTTTAATGCAGATTTTGCTGTATCTTCCAGTGTTTTTTCTTCATCCGGGTCTAAGACTTTGAATTCCAGGATCATTGCGTTGTCACGCTGATCTGACGGGATCATCATGACGTCGTATCTTCCGTATCCGCTTTCTCTGTTTGAGCGGAGTTCATATCGCTCTTTCAGGTCAACCAATAGTCTGAGTACGAAGCCGTGATAGAATCGTTCTGGCTGAGTCTTGCCTGACGGATGTGTTCCCGTATCAAAACTGCTGAATGTCGTTAATGCAATATCATTCATGTAGGCATTCATCTCTTTGATGATGCCTGACAATAATGCACGGATAAAGTCATTGTAATTGGATGTGTTGTCACGGAACCACCCCTGAAACATCGAATAAAACATACTCATCGTCTCAAGGTTTGTAATTTGCAAATGATACCATGGTGTCAGCAGAACGCCTCTATATTCAATCTGCTGTATTTTGAGGTAACCGCCGGCAAGCATAAGACTCCAGATGGCATTCTTGTTCTGTTCCAGCTGATTGAATACAATCTGTTCATCGAAATTGACAACAATTTCTCTGTCGTTTAAAAGCTCTTCCATCAGCTCTTTGACATCTGGTGAGGATTTTTGGAGCAGTTGATTGATCAGCCCATTGGAGCTTGTCTGAGCCCAATATGGACGCAGCTGCTTTTCTTTCAGATAATTCGTAATGGACCACGGATTATAGATGTCTTTCTTCATTCCGAATGTAAAGCCATCATACCATGTCTTGACACATTCCTTCTTATTCTCCATACCATAATCATCCAATGCCTGAAATACTTCCGCTTCAGTAAAACCGAAACTATCTGCATAACGATCGGATGTTGTTGTAATCACCGTCAGATTATTCAGATCAGAAAATATCGACTCCTTCGAAACCCGGGTTATGCCCGTCATCACCGCACGTTCCATGTACGGATTCGTCTTGAATGTTGAATTGAAAAAGTTCCGGATAAAGGATGTAAAGTCATCCCAATATCCGTGGATATAAGCTTCCTGCATCGGTGTATCATATTCATCCAGCAGAACAATGACCTTTTTCCCGTAGTAACGTGCCAGGCAGGAGGTCAGCCCCTTAATGGATCTGAAGATAATTTCATTGGCTATCCTTTTGTCCGGCGCCGGATTATTGACATACTCATCCAGGACTTTAAAAAGTTCTTTTTCCCCGTCTGTCAGAAGACCACTCTTTAATAAATATCGGCAGCTTTGATACGCGTCATTGATGCATGCAATGATGCTGTTTTTGCTCTCCTCATAATTGTCCGCCTTGACATCCGCAAATGTTAGAAAGATGACCGGATACTGTCCCTGCAGATTTTTATACGTATCACTCTCCCAGATGGAAAGTCCTTCGAATAAGTCACCTCGGCCGGCATACACATTTGAAAAGAAACATTTCAGCATATCCATATTCAATGTCTTGCCGAATCGGCGCGGTCTGGTAATCAGTGTCACATCATCGCCGGATTCCCACCATTCCTGAATAAAATGTGTTTTATCAATATAGAAATAATTTTGCTTTCGTATCTGCTCAAAATCCTGTTTACCTATACTTATAATTCTGTTCATCGGAAACCTTTCCATTCTGGTAATTGATGATATTGATTCCTTCTATCTGTCCCCGGATGCTTTAGGGCTGAAGAGGAAGTAGCGGTCTTTGTTGGCATCCGGTTCTGCCTGCTCCAGCCATTTTTTGAAGTCACCGTCTGCATAGTATTTGATTTCTCTGTAACGGCAGTCTTCAGCCAATACTTTCATGGTTGTATGCAGGACGTTGCCGTTGACGATAACTTTATCACGACGGCCGTCTTCCTGATATTTGTCAGGCATTAATGACGGGTCAAGGACTGTGATATGCTCGCCATCTTCATCAATGCCCACAACTGCGATAAAGTGTCCGCCATGGGAGAATACGCCGATGTAATCTTCTTCCGGTCTGTCCCCTGCAGAGCATGCAACAGCCATATACCCTTTCTTCAGATGTTCTCTAAGAAGCTCAGGGTCATCTGTGATCACAAGGTCCAGGTCAAAGCGTTCCGCAATGTAAGGTCCGAGGACGGTTAAGTCTGTGCCCGGGCTGTGATTGGCATTGACATTGATGGAAAGTTCCAGACAGTCGATCAATGGAAATTCCCTGCCTGTCATATTCTCAACAACCATGCATGAAGCGCAGAGGCCGCAGCCTGCATCTCTGACGGTTGTATCCGAACGTCCCAGTTCCGGAAGATCCGTAAGTGTCGGATACGGAACATGGGGATAGTTTGTCTGATTGTAGTATCTCATTTTATTCACCTCATCTTTCATTATAGCATATCTTTTGTCTTTACAAAATCTGATTTTGAAGTTTTCATATTAATCATAAGGATTTTGCCAACGGACATTTCTGCCGGATGCCTGCAGATTCAATCATACATATCTGATGTCTGCATATGCTGATGTTTGTCCGGGCAGTACATATACAGGAAGGAGGATTCACATGCAGGAAGGTGAAGCAAGACGCGCGCAGCTTCTGCAGATGCTGAAGGACAGTACGGCCCCTATTTCAGGAAGTGCCTTGGCCCGTGCCCTTGGTGTCAGCCGACAGGTTATCGTCCAGGATATTGCCCTGCTGCGTGCAGTGAACAAGAATATTCTCGCCACAACTAAGGGCTACGTTCTGTACAGCCAGCAGACGGAAGCCTGTCATCGGATCTTCTGTGTCAATCACAGCGACGATGCCATTGCAGATGAATTGAATACCATTGTTGACAACGGCGGCAAGGTGCTTGATGTCATCATTGAACATGAGATTTACGGACAGATTACAGCCAATCTGATTCTGGAGAACCGACGGGATGTGGCAGAGTTCTGCAGCCGTTTGAAGCATTCCAACGCCAAGCCGCTGAATATCATCGCAGGCGGCACCCATTATCACACAGTTGAAGCCCGATCTGAAGTCATGCTGGACAATATCGAACGTGCACTTCGTGAAAAAGGTTACCTTGTTCGCGCATAAGGTTAACCTTTTTATTTGGCAAAAGCTGACAAGACACATGTATATACAAGGAGTTTTTCTATGTCAACCATTAAGAAGTTTTTAAATTTGATTTTTATTGACGGTCTGAGCGGCATGGCCCTCGGCCTGTTTTCCACACTGATCATCGGTACGATTTTGAAGCAGATCGCTGATCTGATCGGCGGAGATTTCGGCTATTATCTCGGTGTTTTCGCCGTTATGGCCCAGCGTCTCACCGGCGCAGGCATCGGTATCGGTGTTGCCTACAAGTATAAGTCTTCAACCTATGTGACACTATCCGCTGCCGCTGCAGGTATGATCGGTGCCTATGCAACTGCTATTATCTCCGGTTCCATTCTCTCCGATGGTGCCCTTGTCTACAGCGGTCCCGGTGATCCGCTCTCCGCTTTTATCGCTGCCCTTGCCGGCATTGCCATCGGTTCCCTGCCTGCAGGCAAAACAAAGCTGGATCTTCTGATCACACCGGCAGTAACCATCATCACCGGCGGTGCTGTCGGTATCATCGTGGGTCCTCCGGTCTCTGCCATTATGACAAAGCTTGGGGATGTCATCAACTGGGGCACTGTTCAGCAGCCGCTGATCATGGGAATCGTCGTTTCCGTCATCATGGGTATGGTGCTGACACTGCCCATCAGTTCTGCTGCTCTTGGCATCATTCTAGGCCTGACCGGTCCTGCCGCCGGTGCCGCCACCATCGGATGCTGCTGCCAGATGGTTGGTTTTGCCGTTGCCAGCTTCAGGGAAAATGGTGTCGGCGGTCTTCTGGCCCAGGGTATCGGCACTTCCATGCTGCAGGTTCCGAATATCGTCAGACATCCTCAGATTTGGATCCCTGAGATTCTCTCATCAGCCATCCTCGGCCCTATCGCCATCAGCAAATGGATCGGTATGACCAACAATGCCACCGGAAGCGGTATGGGTACCTCCGGCCTGGTGGGACAGATCATGACATGGCAGACAATGACCGCCTCAGAAAGTCCTGTTTCCGTTCTGATCAAGATCCTTCTGTTCCATTTTATCCTGCCGGCCATTGTCACCCTTGTCTTCTCAGAAGCCATGCGCAAACACAATATGATCAAAAAAGGCGATATGACATTGTCTATTTAAGCGGAAAGGCATCATAAAAGGTGTGCATCCCAGCCTATCTATAGAGAATTCAAAATAAGACTGTCCAGCACAAGGCTGATATGTGATATGCTGCCCTGTGTCGGATAGTCTTATTTTCTATTGGCTTTCATGCAGTATGTCAGCGATTTTTAATAGAATTCGTTTTTGCTCGTCTGTGCATGCTTCGTATTTTCTTGACATCTCTTCGTCCATTGTCTGACTTTCTGTAGATTCGCCTACCAGATAACTGATGGAGACCTGCAGAACTGCTGCCAGTTCGCATGCAAGAGACAGGCTGATATTGCGTACATGATTGTTTTCTATTTTGCTTATATAACTGATATCCACATCTACAGCTTCTGCCAGCTGTTCCTGTGTCATCTGATTTTTCTTCCTGAGATCTTTGATCCTTTTGCCAATGCATCCTTTCATACATTTTCCGCCTTTTGACTATAATACAATTATTATATGACTTTAGTCCATGTTTTATAATTGACTATAATCCAAGTTATATAGGAATATATTACAACATCAAGATACCATACCATACATATGGGTTCACATCGGATATAGGACACTCACTCTGAAGTAATCGAGTAGGAGGCGGTGACTAGCCGCCGTCCTCTCACACCACCGTGCGTACCGTTCGGTACACGGCGGTTTCAATAGTTGACGTGCATGGACTGATAGGCTGTGGCTAAATCATAAAAGCCCCAGTTTATCAGTCTTTC
>JBNMJG010000107.1:0-5004 GCA_050873705.1 Coprococcus sp.
CATCCATTCCATGGTTTCTCCATGATGTCCTGCGGTCACATTGCTGAAATGAATACAAGTGCCATTTACATTGTAGGTGCTCAGGAACCTGGCTATGCAAGAGGCATGGGCTTAAAGACAAGAGCGACATTCGAAGAAGCCCTTGAAGATGCCAAGAAGAAATTTGTTGGGCAGAATCCGAACATTCTGGCACTGCCTCTGACATACAAGAGAGCAGCTGTTCATCTGTGCATGAAGAATCCTGAAGATGACTGCATGGATGAATATGGTCATCGTCACTAATATGGAGGCGTTTGAAAGATAATGGTTCAATTTCAGATGTTTGATCATCAGCCGGAGCGCTGTGAAAAATATCATCAGATGCTGACGGACAATCTGCCGGTGCTTGAGAGCATCGGCAGTGAAGCCGATTTTGAAAAATATGGAGATTCTCTCGGATGGTTTGATATCGATACATGGGCGAATGAGGCAGAATTAAGTGCCATTGAAGAACTGGCAGAAAAAGTGCGCAAAGATGCCGATGTCTTTGTACTGATTGGTGTAGGCGGCTCTAATAATGCAGCACGCTCAGTGATTGAAGCTTTTCCGGGATGTGATGGACCGGAGATCGTCTATGCCGGTAATTCATTGTCCCCATGGGCTTTTGAACAGGTCATGAAAAAGATTCGCGGCAAATCCGTTTATATTGACTGTATCGCCAAGAACTTCCAGACACTGGAGCCGGGATCGGCATTCAGGGTGCTGAGAGAATATCTCTATGCAACATATGGCGAGAAGGCTAATGAGCGTATCATTGCAACAGGTTCCCGCAATAGCCTGCTGGAAGACATCTGCAAAGAGCACGGATACAGCTTTGTAGAATTCCCGCAGACAGTGGGAGGCAGGTATACAGCGGTAACGGCTGTGGGACTTTTACCGATGGCTGTGGCCGGTATTGATATCCGTGCCCTTGTTAAGGGGGCAGCGGATATGGCAGCTGAGTTAAAAGGCTGCAGAGACATCACGCAGTCCGCTTATCGCTATGCGGTGGCAAGAAATCTTTATTATAACGAAGGATACAGAATGGAAATGCTGGCATCCTTTGAACCGCAGCTTCACTGGTTTTATAAATGGTGGATCCAGTTATTTGCGGAGAGTGAAGGCAAGGATGATCAGGGAATTTATCCGATCAGCGGTGAATATTCAGAAGAACTGCACTCCGTCGGACAGTTCCTTCAGGATGGCAGTCCTGTGATCTTTGAGACATTTTTACATGTGAAAGATCCGCAGGCTTCTATGATCGTTCATCCGGATGACCGTGTGAAGGATGATTTTGATTATTTGAACGGCAAAGACTTCAGAGAGATCAATGAAGCCGCTTATGGAGCCACACTTCGTGCCCACAGTGAAAAGATGCCGTGTATGGTGCTTGAAGTTGAGAAATTAACACCATACAGTTTCGGAGAGATCTTTTATTTCTTTATGTATACATGCTATGTATCAGCGGGAATCCTGGGTGTGAATCCATTTGACCAGGAAGGTGTGGAAGCCTACAAACAGCGAATGTTCAAGGCTCTTGGCAAGTAGAGATATTTAGATGCTGAAAGAGAACAGGCCTCTCTTAACGAGAAGCCTGCTGGCGTAAAGTCGAGAAAAGCCTGCGGTCACGGTTGATGGGACAGCAGCTGTCACGTTTGGCGATATAATAAGGCAAAAAGGTTTTAAGCGGCATTCTGTGACCGCCGCTTACACGGTCAAGAAGGGTCTTGAAAGCCATTTTGCCGAGCTCGTCTGTCGGAATATGAACGGTTGTGAGCATCGGAGACATATACTGTGCAATATCGATGTCATCAATACTGATGACAGAGATATCTTCAGGAACACGGAAGTTTAGTTTTTTTAAGGCGTGCAGGACACCGATGGCTGTACGGTCATTGGCACAGAGGATGGCTGAAAGGTCATCACATGTTTTGGCCAGCATTTTCATTCCCTCATAGCCGCCTTCGGATGTCTGATGAACATTGGCGGTGTTGCGCTGAGCAAAGGGAAGATTAAGCTTTGCTAATGCTTCTTTGTAGCCGCTGAAGCGGGGTTCCTTATCCTGCTCACCGATGTAGCCGATGGCGGTATGTCCAAGGGATTTCAGATAAGAAATCGCTGTATAGACAATTTCACTGCCGTCGCAGACAACCTGATCGAATTGGAAATCCATTGGGATCAGACCGGTGTAGACAACATTCTTGCTGAGATTGCTGACCAGGGATGCGATTCGTTCATCATAACGGCCGAGGACCACAATGCCGTCAGCAGGAAACTGTGCAAGCTGGGCAGTGGTTTCAGGGCGGCCAAGGTCCTGGGAAGTAAAAGAGTATCGAATAAAGTATCGGCTTTTGATGGCTTCCAGCTCCAAGGCTTTCACAATCTGTGAGAAGAAAGGATCCGACATATCGGTATGGGTTCTGGCATAAACACAGGCAATGGATTTGGGATCCGGATCACGAATCTCGGCAGTCTGTCCGAGCTTCAGATTGCGGGCTGTTTTATTCGGTGAATAGCCGGTACGGCGAACAATCTCCCATATACGGGCCTGTACTTCGGGACTGGCTGCTTTTGTATTTTCCTGATTGATGACACGGGAGACTGTAGAGACAGAAACCCCTGCTTCTTTTGCAATTTCTTTAAGCGTCATAGATTAACCTCACTGATAGATAGGATGACCGGTTAACGGAAGGTCATCTGTTATTCCGTTGACAAAGTGTCTATCTAGTAGTATAGTACAAAATGTTTTTTTTTACAATAAAAGGTGGTAGCATAACATGAAACATGAATATTACCAGTATAATGCAGAGGAGATCCTGTCAAAAGGACCAAAATTTCCTCTCATCGTTATGAAAGACAATGCAGAAGTTTTCAAATCCATGGCGGATGAGATGGCAGATACAATTATCGAGCATAATGCCAAGGGTGAGAAGACTGTATTTATCTGTCCTGTAGGCCCTGTGGGACAGTATCCTTATTTTGTTGACAGAGTTAACAGCGAGAAGATCAGTCTGAAAAATGTCTGGTTCATCAATATGGATGAATATCTGGATGATAATAAAGAATGGGTCAGCATCGATCATCCGTTAAGTTTCAGAGGCTTTATGAAACGTACTGTTTATGACAAAGTCAATCCTGAACTGGTGATGCCAAAAGAACAGAGAATCTTTCCTGATCCGAAGAATCCGGGACATATTCCGGAAGTCATTGAACAGCTTGGCGGTGTGGATATCTGCTTCGGCGGTATCGGCATCAACGGTCATGTAGCTTTCAATGAAGCAGACGGAAGTCTCAGCAATGAAGAATTTCTGGCACAGCAGACACGTGTCTTAAAGATCACGCCTGAGACAAGAACAGCCAATGCGATCGGTGATTTCAACGGTGCCCTTGAAGATATGCCGCATTACTGCATTACAATCGGTATCAATGAAATTTCTCATGCACGTAAGATTCGCCTTGGCTGCTTCAGAAACTGGCACCGTGCCGTTGTAAGACGAGCTGTTTACGGTGAACAGACATCCGAATTCCCAGTCAGCTTATTACAGAATCATCCGGATATTAACCTGAAGATTACTGAATTTGTAGCAAGCCTTACAGATTAATATGTTTATTATAGGCGGGGCGTTTGGCAAACAGACGCATGATTCTCTGCATTTGCAACAGTGTTAAAACAGACAGAGGCGATAACAAAATGAAAACATTAATTAAAAATGGTCAGGTTTATATGAATCATCATTTTGAGAAGAAAGATTTATTGCTGGATGACAGAACGATTGCCGTGATCGGAGATTCTCTTGAGCCGGAAGACGCAGATACAGCAGTGTATGATGCGGAAGGTTGTTATGTCACACCGGGATTTATCGATGTGCATACACATGGTGGTTTTGGTGTGGATGTCAATGCAGCCACACAGGAAGATTATGAGACAATCGGTCATTTCTTCGCAAAGGAAGGCACAACTTCCTGGCATTGTTCTATTTTGACGGATACCGAGGAGCAGACAGACTGGTGTATCAAAGAAGCTGTGAAACACCATGAGGCCAATACCGCAGCAGGGAAACCACACGGTAATTGTGCAGATCTGATGGGGATCCATCTGGAGGGACCATTCCTGGCATCGGAGTACAAAGGTGCGATGCCTGAATATCTGCTTCGTACAGCGGATATGCCGCTGTTAAAGCACTATCAGGAGACAGCAGGCGGTTTTATTCATTACATAACCGTATCACCGGAAGTTGCAGGCATTCCGGAGCATGTGAAAGATATCACTGAGATGGGCATCAAAGTGGCCATCGGTCATTCTGGTGCGGATTATGCCACATCTTGGAAATGCATCGATGCCGGTGCAGCAGCCGCAACCCATACATTTAATGCCATGCGTCTGTTCCATCAGCATGAGCCTGCCATTATGGGCGCAGTCCTTGAATCGGATGTATACTGCGAAGCCATCTGCGACGGCCGACATCTTCATCCGGGTTCAGTCCGTTTCCTTCTGAAAATGAAGGGTTATGACAGAGTCATTGCCATCACAGACTCCATCATGGCCGCAGGATTGCCGGACGGCAACTACAAACTGGGAGTCAACGATGTCATCGTTGAAGAAGGCGATGCCAAACTGAAAGACGGTACAAGAGCCGGAAGCACCCTGACAACGGGACAGGCATTCAGAAACCTGATGAAATTCACCGGCGAAAGCCCTGAGAAGATCCTTCCGCTGCTGACAGAAAACCCAGCCACTATGCTGGGCCTGCAAAACAGCATCGGCTTCATCGGTGAAGGCAAAGACGCCGATGTCCTCATCATGGACAGCGAATTCCAGATAAAAGAAACATTCGTCAAAGGACGTCGAATTTCTTAATTGGCCACTCAGACGGATTTCTTAATATGATGTGGCCAGACAATGCAGTGTAAACAAGGCAATTTTCTTGTTTTACTGCGCCGCTTATTGCCGGCCTTTCCAGGCAAACTCGCCCTCCGGGCTCAAAC
>JBNMJG010000108.1:0-4998 GCA_050873705.1 Coprococcus sp.
ATCGATGACCCAGTCTTTGGAAGTGACCCAGCCGGATTCTATGCAGGCTTCTGAACCCCGCATAAAATCTTCCTCATCCATGGAACAGATGAGTTTGAGGGTTCTTCTCGGAGCCTTGCCGGAGGTCAGAAGTGTCCTGGCAGCCATGATAAAAGCGGACAGGCAGCAGGCCAGACCGGACTTCATATCGCAGGCGCCGCGGCCATAGATCCTGCCGTCTTTCTCAATCGCTTCAAAAGGCGGCATTGTCCATCCGTCGCCGATGACAACGGTATCCATGTGGCAGATCATAACCAGAGCCGGAAGCTTCCCGGGCCCTGAAATCTCCGCCATCAGATTCGGACGGCCCGGCAGGACCTCCTCTCTGGTAATGATAACATTAGGTAAATCAGATAATTGCTGTTCAATCCAGTCAGCCATGGCTTTTTCATAAGTACCCGGATCGGTACTGTCAATCCGTACCATAGCCTTTGTCATAGAGACAGCAGACGTTAAAAGTGACATTGTAAATCCTCCCTGTTTCTTTCTGCAAAATTCAGTATACGCTTGTTTGCTGAATAGTCAATATAAGAAACTTATTAAATCGTCAAAGAGCGATTGCGTGTTCATGTATACATGCCCCTCGTCTGGTTATTTCGCATTTTTCATGGTATACTTGTAGGAAAAGCAAATTTTGGATTTAAATGGGGTTTTGGATATGAAGTTGGTTGAAAAGTTAATTGAAAATAGAATTTTGTCAAAGGATGAGTTCGTGGAATTGTTGTCTGATACCAGTGCAGAGGATAGAGAAATTTTGCGTAAAGAGGCGGTGCGCCTTCGGGAGAAGTATTACGGGCATGACGTTTATATCCGCGGACTGATCGAGTTTACGAATTATTGTAAGAATAATTGTTATTATTGCGGCATCAGACGGGATAATCATCATTTGGAGCGGTACAGGCTGACGAAGAATGAGATTTTATCCTGCTGTGAGAGCGGTTATCGTCTCGGCTACAGGACATTTGTCCTGCAGGGCGGCGAGGATCCATGGTTTAATGATGACAGAATGGAAGATATTGTCCGCAGTATCAGGGCAGCTTATCCGGAGTGTGCCATTACTTTGTCCATTGGTGAACGTTCACGGGAAAGCTATCAGCGATTAAAGGAAGCCGGCGCAGACAGATATCTGCTCCGTCATGAGACGGCCAATGAGGCCCATTACCGCAAGCTGCACCCGGAAGAGATGTCTCTTGCCAATCGTAAGGCATGTCTTTATACCCTCAAGGAGCTGGGCTATCAGGTAGGTGCCGGTTTTATGGTAGGTGCTCCCGGACAGACATTTGAATGCCTGGCAGAGGATCTGATTTTCCTGCATGAACTGCAGCCTGAGATGATCGGCATCGGACCGTTTCTGCCGCACCATGAGACGCCCTTTGCCAATGAGGAAAAGGGAAGTTATGATCTGACGATCTTCCTGCTTTCTGTTCTCAGAGTGATGTTCCCGAATGTGCTTCTGCCTGCAACAACGGCGCTCGGTACGATTAAAGCCACTGGGCGTGAACAGGGAATGCTGGCGGGATGCAATGTGGTGATGCCGAATCTTTCGCCGGTGGCCAACCGCAAACAGTATGAACTGTATGACAACAAGATCTGTACAGGTGATGAGGCGGCAGAATGCCGGGGCTGCATGGAGAATCGTATGGCTTCTGTGGGCTATCATCTTGTTGTGGACCGGGGAGATTTTAAAAAGGCATAAAGTGAAGCATGCATAAAAACGGCTGAATGTTCTATACTATATCAACAGGTGTGAGTCGATACGCATGAAAGTTGTGCAGGGGCTTATAATCCGTTATAAATAAGAAAAGGCGGTTGTTGATATGGTTGGATGGATTGTAGCATTGATATCCGGGGCTTTAATGAGCATTCAGGGGGTTTTGAATACCGAAGTGACGAAACAGACCAGTCTGTGGGTCAGTACGGGCTGGGTACAGCTGTCGGCGCTGATCGTCTGTATTGCAGCCTGGCTCATCAGAGACAGGAGCAGTGTGACGGCTTTGATGGATGTCAGTCCGAAATATATGCTTCTTGGCGGTGTGATCGGCGCATTTATCACCCTTACGGTGATCGTCAGTATGAATCAGCTGGGGCCGGCCAGAGCGGCACAGCTGATTGTTGTTTCCCAGATAGTGGCGGCGTATCTGATCGAGCTGTTTGGATTATTCGGTGTTGAAAAGACGAATTTTCAATGGTCCAAGATGATTGGGCTGGGATTATCAATTATCGGTGTCATTATTGTGAAGTGGAAATAAAGTTTTACAGGCAGGGATTGCAGACGGTACGAAAATAAAATCAAAATAAAGTCGTAAAACGCTTGTAATCCCACAGGTTATTTTGTACAATTAAAAGTGTGACTTTTGTATATCTGTTCTCTCCGGGGAAGGAGAGATATGCTTAAACTGAAGAATCTTAAGATGATGCTGACGGTGGTCTTTGTGATTGCAGCGGGTGTTCTTTTTTTCTATGATGGGAGAAAGACATCGGATGTTCAGTGGGAGACATCGGAGGAGACAGCATCAGAGAATGAATCTTCCGGTATGGTATCGGGAGAGGGTACAAAAGAGACGGAAAGTGTGAGTACAGAACCGGAGACGATATATGTTTATATCTGCGGACATGTCAAAGAGCCGGATGTCTATGCTTTGGCAGCCGGTACAAGGCTTTATGAGGCCATTAAAGCGGCTGGCGGTGCGCTGGAGGATGCCGATCTGCAGCAATTGAATCTGGCGGATCCGCTGACAGACGGACAGCGGATTTATGTTCCGGCAGAGGGAGAGGCTGTCCCTTCGGCAGGGTATACAGAAGATAAAACGTCCAATGGACTTGTGAATATTAATACAGCGACTGCGGAGCAGCTTCAGACACTGCCGGGAATCGGTCAGGCGAAGGCCAATGCTATTGTAGCCTACCGTGAGACCAACGGCAATTTTTCTTCTATAGAAGATCTGAGGAATGTTCCGGGAATTAAAGAGGGAGTTTTCGGACAGGTCCAGTCGCTGATTTGTGTAAATTGAGGTGTGAGATATGGCGAATAAGGTTTTGGTTGTAGATGATGAGAAACTGATTGTCAAGGGCATCAAATTCAGTCTGGAACAGGATGGTATGGAAGTAACGGCTGCTTATGACGGAAAGGAAGCTTATGAACTGGCCATGCAGAATGATTTTGATATTATTCTGCTGGATGTGATGCTGCCTGAACTGAATGGATTTGAAGTGTGTCAGATGATCAGGGAGAAGTCGGATGTACCGATCATCATGCTGACAGCCAAAGGCGACGATATGGATAAGATCCTTGGCCTGGAATACGGTGCGGATGATTATGTGACAAAACCATTTAATATTTTGGAGATCAAAGCACGTATTAAGGCGATTATCCGTCGTACAAAGGGAAGAAAGCAGGAACAGCCTGCAGAGCGTACAATTGTTTCGGGTGATATGCGTATTGATCTGGACAGCAGAAGAGTCTTTATCGGTGACCGTGAAGTGAATCTGACGGCCAAGGAGTTTGATCTTCTGGAGCTTCTGATCACGAATCCGAATAAGGTTTTCAACAGGGAGAATCTTCTGAATCTGGTATGGGGCTATGATTATCCGGGAGATGTCCGGACGGTGGATGTCCATGTCAGAAGATTGAGAGAGAAGATTGAGGCCAGCCCGAGCGAGCCGAAATATATACATACAAAATGGGGTGTTGGTTATTTCTTCCAGAAGTAAGAAAAAGTTCAGAACAGTTTTCAGGAGCATGCATGTGAAGCTCTTGGTTGCGATGATCGCTCTGACGATCATTCCGATTATATTTTTGCAGAGTTTTTATATTAAGTATATGATGGATCATATCCGGACGAACCGAATTGATCTTGTGCGCAATTACGGTGCAGCGATCGCTGAAGAGATGCTTCAGACAGATTACTTAGAAGGCGGGGATTCGGATGTCATCGACGGTGAGATTGAACAATTCTCCGGCCTTTATGACGGACGTATCATTGTGACCAATGATGATTTTGATGTCCGCCTGGATACCTACGGCATGCTGACAGGCAAGAAACTGGTATCAGAACAGGTGGTGAAGGCACTTCAGAATAATGAGCAGTCTTACTATGACAAGGCGTCGGACGAAGTGTGGCTCACTTATGTCATCAGGGATGACAATGAGGATGACAAGAGCGAGATCAAGGGAATGATTCTCTTCTATGTATCCTGCAAAGATTTGACAGAGACCTATGATACCATTACGAAGACAGTGACATTTGTTGTCATCGGTATCGGTCTTGTTCTTATTTTCATGTCATTGGTGATGGCCAGAAGTTTTACGAAACCATTCAAAGACATGGCGAATTCTATCAACAGGATTTCAGATGGTTTCTTTGATGAGAAAGTGAATCTGACGGGTTTTTCGGAGGTAGAACAGATATCCGAAGCATTTAATACCATGCTGAATCGTTTGCAGGAACTGGAGAGTTCGCGGCAGGAGTTTGTATCCAATGTCTCCCATGAATTGAAGACGCCGCTGACTTCCATGAAGGTACTTGCGGATTCTCTGAACATGCAGACGGATGCTCCGGTGGAGCTTTATCGTGAGTTTATGCAGGATATCGGAGAAGAAATTGACCGTGAGAACACGATCATTAACGATCTTCTGTCGCTGGTGAAGATGGACAAGACGGAGGCGGACCTGAATATTGCCTCAGTGAATATCAATGATCTGCTCGAATCAATTCTGAAGCGTCTGAAACCGATTGCCTCTAAGCGGAATATCGAGCTGGTTCTTGAAAGCTACAGACCGGTGATGGCAGAATGCGATGAAGTGAAGCTGACGCTGGCTTTGTCTAATCTGGTGGAGAATGCCATCAAGTATAATGTGGCAGGCGGCTGGGTTCAGGTGACCCTTGATGCGGATCACAAGTTTTTCTATGTAACGGTGGATGACTCAGGTATTGGTATCCCGGAGGACTATCAGGATAA
>JBNMJG010000109.1:0-4967 GCA_050873705.1 Coprococcus sp.
AGGATGTGTCCATCAATGAAATGATGATCGGGTGGCTTTTGGAGAGCGGTCAGCTCACGAAAGAGATGCTTCAGACATTTCATCCGTCCGTCTGCAACCGGTTGGACCGCAATACAAGCGGGCTGATCACCGGCGGCAAGACACTGGCTGCCCTGCAGTTTTTGTCAGAGGGCTTTCGTGATCGTACCATCCACAAATACTATTTCTGTGTTGTCACAGGGAAAGTTACTGAGAAAGTCAGACTTCATGGCTATCTGCACAAAGATGAGGTCTCCAATCAGGTAACCATTACAAAAGAAGCCAGACATCAGGCGGATTATATTGAAACGGAATATGAACCTCTGGCAGAGGGAAAAAACTGCACATTGCTGAAGGTTTTTCTGATCACAGGCCGGACCCATCAGATCCGTGCCCATTTGGCAAGTGTCGGACATCCGATCATTGGTGATTATAAATACGGCAGCCCGGAGATGAATATGGCCTTTAAAAAGGAATACGGTATCAAACGTCAGCTGCTGCATGCGGCCATCCTTAAAATGCCGGAATGCCGGCCGCCTTTTGACAATTTGTCCGGGAAAATATTTACGGCACCGCTCCCTAAGGACTTTGTCCGTGCGATGATGGGAGAGGGGATTAGTTTTAAGAGGGAGTGGATGTCCTGATGGCAACCTGGAATTCCAGAGGACTTCGAGGCTCTCTCCTTGAGGAACTGATCAACCGGACCAATGAAAAATACAGAGAACAGCATCTGGCACTGATCCAGAAGATTCCGACGCCGATCACGCCGGTGAGAATGGACCAGGAGACAAGGAGAATTACCCTGGCCTATTTTGAGCAGCGGAGTACGGTGGATTATATTGGTGCCGTACAGGGAATTCCGGTCTGTTTTGACGCCAAGGAATGTCGGACCTCCAATTTTCCGATACAGAATATTCATGAGCATCAGGTCGTTTTTATGCGGGATTTTGAAGCCCAGGGCGGCGTCGCATTTCTGATTTTGTATTTTACATCTGCGGACAGATATTTTTATCTGCCTTATGAGCAGCTGGCAGTTTTCTGGAACCGTTCAAAAACCGGACATGCCAAACATTTTAAAATAGAAGAACTGGATACGAAGTATGAACTGACCTGCAATGGATGCTATATCCATTATCTTGAAGCCATTCAAAAGGATCTTGATGCACGTGAGCCCTGAAGCAAAATAAAAATACATAAAAGTGTATGACTTGACATTTTGGGAAAGGTATATTATAATTAGTTTCACGTATTATCAAATTAGCAGACTAAAGTGCCTGCGGTAAAGGAGCCGATTATGGATAGTTTATTACATACTCCGGAAGGTGTCAGAGATATTTATAATGAAGAGTGCAGCAGGAAGAATGCACTGTCATCGAAGCTTGGCAGGATTTTGAAGCTGTACGGCTATAAGGATATACAGACACCGACATTTGAGTTTTTTGATATTTTCAACAGGGAAAGAGGATCTGTTCCATCACGCAATATGTACAAGTTCATAGACAGAGATGGTTCTACACTTGTTCTGAGACCGGATATCACACCGTCTATTGCGAGAGCTGTGGCCAAGTATTTTAAGGAAGAGACGATCCCTCTTCGTTTTTCCTACTGCGGCAATACATTTATCAACAATTCAAGCCTGCAGGGTAAGATGAAAGAGACGACCCAGTTGGGCGCCGAGCTGATCGGAGACCGTGACATTGAAGGGGATGCAGAAGTGGTAGCTCTGGCAATCCATCTGCTGCTTGAATCAGGTCTGACGGATTTTCAGCTGGATATCGGCCATGTAGGGCTCTTTAAGGCGTTGGTGGCGGAAGCCGGGATGGATGAAGAGACAGTCAGTCAGCTGAGGGTACTGATCGAGAGCAAGAACTATTTCGGTGTGGAAGCCTTAGTTGAGAAATTGACGTTGTCTGATGAGACGGCAAAGCTTCTTTTGAAACTGCCGGAGCTCTTCGGCTCAGGAGATATTATTGCTGAAGCCCGAAGCATGACGCACAATGCTGAGGCACTCAAAGCGTTGGATGAGATTGAAAAACTGTGTCAGCTGATTGCGGAATATGGTTTTGAAAAATATATTACTATTGATTTAGGCATGCTGACAGAGTATGATTATTATACAGGGATGATTTTCAGGGGCTATACATATGGAACCGGTGATGCGGTTGTCAAGGGCGGACGTTACGACCATCTGATCGGCCAGTTCGGCAAAGATGCGGCCAGTGTAGGTTTTGTTGTCGTGTTGGATGAGCTGATGCTGGCACTTTCCAGACAGAAGATTGATATTCCGACAAATGAAGAAGCAACCATGGTACTTTATGAACCGGCGTATCGCAGTACAGCTATCCGCACCGCCAATGCATTGAGAAATATTAATCAGGCGGTCAGTATGATGAAGAAAGAGACGGATAAGTCTCTGGATGACTATAAGGCCTACAGCAGACGCTATCATATTGATCATATTTTATATGTTGACCAGGATAAGGAACTGACCAAAATAGATATATCTGATGATTCAGTCCGGAAGATGCCGGTTCCTGAATTTTAGAGACAGAGGAAATGGAGGAAGATAAGATGAAGTATTTGACATTTGCTCTGGCTAAAGGCCGTCTGGCAAAGAAATCGCTGGCATTATTTGAGCAGATCGGGATTTCAATGGATGAGATGAAGGATCCCGATACAAGAAAACTGATTTTTGTGAATGAAGATCTGAAGATCAAGATGTTTCTTGCAAAGGCATCGGATGTACCGACTTATGTGGAATATGGTGCAGCAGATATCGGTGTGGTGGGCAAGGATACATTGTTGGAAGAAGGACGCCGTTTGTATGAAGTGTTGGATCTTGGATTCGGTAAGTGCAGAATGTGTGTCTGCGGTCCGAAGTCAGCGGCCGAGTATCTTCAGCATCAGGAGCTGATCCGTGTGGCATCCAAGTATCCGGGTATTGCGAAGGATTATTTTTACAATAAGAAGCATCAGACCGTAGAGATCATCAAACTCCACGGTTCTGTGGAACTGGCACCGATTGTGGGGCTGTCCGAAGTGATTGTGGATATTGTGGAGACAGGAACAACGCTGAAGGAGAACGGACTGGAAGTACTTGAGGAAATCTGTCCGCTTTCAGCAAGAGTTGTTGTGAATCAGGTCAGTATGAAGATGGAGAATGAGCGGATTATGAAGCTCATCAGAGATATTAAAACGGTCATTTAAGAGTGGATTGACTGCAGATAGAATAAGACTGTATGAAGCAAGCATCAGTGGGAGGCATAGAACAATGAAGATTACAAAAGTGACAGAAGATGCAGTGGCAACACTGCTGGATGATTTATTAAAGCGAAGCCCGAATAACTATACAGGCTATGCAGACAAGGTACAGGCGATTATTGATGATGTGAGAGAACGCGGAGATGAAGCACTTTTTGAGATGACAAAGCAGTTTGACGGCGCCGATTTAAATGCTGGCAATATCCGTGTGACCCAGGCAGAGATTGACGAGGCATATACCCTTGTGGATGCATCATTGATTGAAGTCATTCGCAAAGCCATGACCAATATCCGTGTTTACCATGAGAAGCAGCGTCAGTATGGCTGGTTTGATACGACACCGGATGGAACGATTCTCGGACAGAAGGTGACACCGCTTCAGAGCACAGGCGTTTATGTACCGGGAGGCAAGGCTGCTTATCCGTCTTCTGTTCTGATGAACGTGATTCCTGCCAAGGTAGCAGGGGTTGAGAAGATTGTCATGGTGACACCACCGGGCAAAGATGGCAAGGTGAATCCGGGTACTTTGGTGGCAGCTCATGAAGCAGGCGCTGACGAGATTTACAAAGTGGGCGGAGCGCAGGCGATTGCAGCACTGGCTTTTGGTACAGCTTCTGTCCCTAAGGTGGACAAGATCGTGGGACCCGGCAATATCTATGTTGCATTGGCCAAGAAAGCTGTTTACGGTTATGTCAGCATTGATTCTATTGCGGGACCAAGCGAGATCCTTGTTATCGCTGATGAGACGGCCAATCCGAGATATGTGGCAGCAGACCTTTTATCTCAGGCTGAGCATGATGAACTGGCATCTGCCATTCTTGTGACAACCAGTGAAAAACTGGCAGAAGAAGTTCAGAAGGAGATTGAAGGCTTTACTCAGGTGCTTTCCAGAAAAGCCATTATTGAGAAGTCTCTGGAGAACTACGGACATATTCTCATTGCATCATCTATTGATGAAGCAGTAGAGATTGCCAATGCGATTGCTTCCGAACATCTGGAAATCGTTACAGCCAATCCTTTTGAAGTCATGACAAAGATCCGCAATGCCGGCGCAATCTTTATCGGTGAGAACAGTTCTGAGCCTCTGGGTGATTATTTTGCAGGACCGAATCACATTCTTCCGACAAACGGCACAGCCAAATTCTTCTCACCTCTGAGTGTGGATGATTTTGTGAAGAAATCCAGCATTATTTACTATTCAAGAGAAGCATTGGCAGCGAAGAAAGACGATATCATTCAGTTTGCCAAGGCTGAATCATTGACAGCACATGCCAATTCCATAGCTGTACGTTTTGAGGATAAATAGATGGATAGAACAGCATCAATTTCAAGAACAACATCTGAGACAAATATAGCAGTGACATTGAATCTGGACGGCTCCGGCCGTTCAGATATTGATACAGGCATCGGCTTTTTTGACCATATGCTTCGAAGCTTTGCCAAACACGGCTTTTTTGATCTGACCGTTCATGTGAAGGGTGATCTGGAAGTGGATTGCCATCATACTATTGAGGATACAGGCATTGTTCTCGGTGAGGCGATCAAGAAAGCATTGGGGGACAAGAAAGGTATCAGAAGATATGGATCTTTTGCCCTGCCGATGGATGAGACGCTAGTGCTCTGCGCGGTAGATCTCTCCGGAAGACCGTATCTGGTATTTGACGGGGAATTTACGACAGACCGTGTAG
>JBNMJG010000110.1:0-4923 GCA_050873705.1 Coprococcus sp.
GAAACGAACTTGGCGAACGTCTTGATCTGATTGAAAAGAACGCTTTCCGCTTCTGCTTCGTCAACGACTTCCCGATGTATGAATACAACAAGGATGAGAAAAAGATGGATTTCACACACAATCCATTCTCTATGCCTCAGGGCGGCCTTGAAGCACTGAACACGATGAACCCTGAAGATATCCTGGCTTATCAGTATGACATCGTCTGCAACGGCGTGGAGCTTTCCTCCGGTGCCGTCCGCAACCACGATCTGGATATCATGGTCAAAGCCTTTGAAATCGCAGGCTACAGTGAAGAAGATCTGAAGACAAAATTCGGTGCACTCTACAATGCTTTCCAGTTCGGTGCCCCACCACATGCCGGTATGGCCCCTGGTATCGACCGAATGATCATGCTGCTGAGAAATGAAGACAACATCCGCGAAGTCATTGCCTTCCCAATGAACGGCAACGCACAGGATCTGATGTGCGGCGCACCGGGTATTGTCACTGAGACACAGCTGAGAGAAGCACATATTAAAGTTCGCGATTAATCCATTTCATTGTATCTTCAGTAAATATATAAAGGCCTCTCAGGCAGAGCTTTATTCTAAATATATTGCCTGAGAGACCTCATATAATAATGAAAGCATTTTCCAAATCATTTCAGTCTCTTGAATGTCTTATTACTTGTTTTTAATCTGCAGCCCTCCAACAGCCATAAGCTGCTGTGGCTATTTGGAAATTGTCTTACTTTTATCCAAAAATTCCTCTGGAGTCATATTCATAAGTTCGGCAGCTCTTTGCAGACTGACGTCTCCACTTTGAATAAGCGTTGCCAAAAGCTGGACTCTTCCCTCATCTCTGCTATCCTGCATCATATCTTGCAGCGCTTTACACATGTTTACATTTCCCATACTATCCACCTCCTCTAATTCTATCTCCATATGTGTGATAACTTCAATCACTCTGGCTGCTTCAACTTCCATATTCATTCTGGGATTATCTTGTATGAAAGCTGCCAGTTTAGTTTTATCATTTGAATATTTTATGCATCCTATAACTTCTCGCAGACTGGAACTAAATTTTTTCAAATCACTCTCTAAAATCTCGTTCGGACTGATAATATGTATCTTATAGTCCTGCGCATATTTTTTGACAATCGGATTTGATATATCCAACATATCAAATAATGACCTCGGGCCATCCCATTCGCCGGGATTGAAAAACAAGACCAATGTAATAACCGGAATTAGTTTATTATCCTTATAAAATCCAGACAAATACTCTCCGTTACTGATCTTCTGATGTCTCTTGCTGCCTTTTTGTCCCTTATGTTTAGCCGCTATATCTGTAACCTGCTGATTATACTTCATAGCATCATACAGCATATTTCTGACAGGCATCGCATAATGAACCTCTGTCTGGTTCTCTATTCCCAACAGTACATAGGCCGCTTCTCCATCTTCCATAATAGCCGCCGTTTTCAAAAGATCCCGGTACTTCTGCACCATCTTCTGTTCGGATGCTTCTTTATCTTTATTCGTATTATCTTTTGTATCTTTTTCATTCAAAAGTATTGCAATCTCAGTCGAATCCAATTCTCTTAACTGTTCCGGCTGAATCTTCTGTATTCCATCATACATAAAGTAGTTGAATGCATCTGCGAATACTTCGTTTTTTCGTATGTAAGCCTTTGTAACTGTATCTGCTGCTCCTATAATGCCCTCTCCCTTCACGACATTGAGAGACCTTCAGACGAAAAGTGCTTACTTCAATTCCATAGTAGCATTAAATACTGTTGAAGGCAAGCCATTTGTATTTTTACACAAAGTATCAATCATTAAATACGTCAAAAGGCACCCAACAAGTATCAGATGCCAAAGTTAAATATTACTGAATTCGGTTTTTTAGAGGCTGACCTTTAAGGTAAGCTTCCAGATTTGCGGCTGCAATATCCACAATGCGCTCAAATGTCTCCGGCAGATGGAACTGTCCGGATATATGCGGTGTCATCATCAGGTTCGGCAGCTGCCACAATGGGCTGTCTGCCGGCAGCGGTTCCGGTTCTATCACATCAATTCCCGCAGAGGCAATCCACCCCTCAGAAAGTGCTTCGTAAAGAACTTCTGAAGCCACTGCGTCTCCTCTTCCGCTGTTTAGGAAGATGGCAGTGTCCTTCATGGCCATCAATCGTTCCCGTGTATACATATGATATGTCGTTGCTGTTGACGGCACAAATGAGGCAACTACATCCACCTTCGGCAGCCACTCATCCAGTTCATCCATGGTATGTAATTCATGAACACCTTCCGGACACGGACCCATGGAGCGTTTCAGACCAATGACATGAGCGCCAAGGGCACTGGCCAATCTGGCAAAATGCAGACCGATATCTCCCAATCCCACAACAAGCACTGTGGCATCTGTGATGGATGTGACTGTACCAAAATCACTCCACTCGTTCTTTTTCTGGGCATCTCTGTATAAATTGAGCTTCTTCTGCAGCATCAGAAGCATAGCAAAACTATGCTCTGCCACTGCTTTGCCGTAAGCACCTGTGGCACTGGTCAACATTGTCGTACTTCTTAAAATCCCCGGCTTCACATAAGCATCTGCTCCGGCGGAATTCAACTGCAGCCACTGCAGGCGTTCCGGTGCATGCAGTCTGTCCGGCTTCACATTGCCAATGATCACATCTGCTGCTTCAATCATCTCTTCCGTTGCCGTCTGCGGTGCTGCATACACAAACCGACAGTCCTTACCGGCACGCTCTAACTTCTCTTTATGTCTATCCTCTGCGGGAATCACAACCAAAACCGTTTTCTCCATCATAACCTCCATAAAAACTCCACAAAATATCAAAAACTCATCCAAAGTATTCCGAATTTCGCAATTCAAATTTTATCTATCATATCATTCATTTTATAATCACTAAAAATTATTTTACCGTCCAGGCTTAAATATTTCAACTGCAAAACGTCTATAATCTTTGATAATAGGAGCAGCAGACCGTCCTTCAGTGCAGGTGCTTATAATGTGGCCGGTACTTAGATGCTGTTTTTTAGCATCTTATGTACCGCTGCCAACATTATGCAACGCAAGTGTGCCTGCACTGAAGGACGGCCTGCTGCTCCTATTCAAAATCCCTGAACGTTTTGCATCGAAGTTTAGGCCTGGCGGCAAATGTTGAAAAGACGAAATGCCTGCTCTGCTGTGTCTGCCAGGTTCTGTTTGGCATTTTCCGGTTTCATAGCTTCTTCCAGCGTTGAAATGCCGCGAAGGATCGGGAAGAAGGCGTCGATGCCGTTTTTGTTGCATTCCACGGCGTCTTTTGTCACACTGCCGGCAAAGGCCAGTACAGGAATATCAAATTTTTTGGCTAATCTGGCAACCCCCACAGGGGCTTTGCCCATGGCTGTCTGAAAATCCAGTCTGCCTTCGCCTGTTACAACAACATCCGCATCTTTGACATAGGATTCCAATTTTGTTTCTTCCAGAACGATTTTGATCCCAGACTCAAGTACTGCATTGGTAAATGTCAGAAATGCAAATCCCAGGCCGCCTGCGGCCCCTGTCCCAGGCTCATTCAGATTGGCTTTCGGAAATTTTTCCCTTGCAAGGGCTGCATAATAGCGAAGCCATTTATCCATCTCCATAATCATGGATGGGTTGGCGCCTTTCTGCGGACCATAGACGGCACTGCATCCCTTTTCACCGCAAAGAGGATTCGTCACATCACAGGCAATTTTGAATTCGCATTCTGCCAGTTCAGGCAAAACATAAGTATCTGTAATCGTCTCTAATTCTCTGAGACCGATCGCACCAAAAGGCACCTGCTCTCCGTCCTTGTTAAGAAAACCAAACCCCAACGCCTGCAGCATACCGATACCGCCGTCATTTGTGGCACTGCCGCCGATACCCACAATAAATCTGCGGCATCCTTTTTCAATGGCATCCCGAATGACTTCACCCACACCGTAAGTTGTTGTATAAAGCGGGTTCTTCCTGGCATCCGGTACAAGGGTAATGCCCGCTGCTCCTGACATCTCGATCACTGCTGTTTTCGTCTCATCAATCATGCCGTACTCACAGACAACCGGCTCACCCAAAGGGCCTGTCACCTTCACATGCTGCAATGTCCCGTTCATGCCGCATACAAGCGCCTCAACCGTACCCTCTCCGCCGTCTGCCAACGGTCGAATGACTACGTCCGCCTTTGCATCCGCCTTTTTGATGCCCTCTGCAATGGCCTGCCCTGCCTCAATAGAACTTAAACTGCCTTTCAAAGAATCGATTGCGATTACTGCCTTCATTTGCTGCTACCTCCATACATTAAGCACTTGCCGTATAATGACTGCATCCGCTGATCGTGATGCACCCTGCCGCTTTTATTTTCTTACTGAAAGTATATCCTTTTTAGTGCTCTACATATATGTTACATAGAACAATTTTCTTGTATACATCTTGTATAAATTGTTATTTATACTACTCTATGATAAAATAAATCTAAATAATCCATCGCAATAGGAGGCATCATTGTGGAAATTAAATTTATGAACGATAAATGGACGGAATTATATAACACAGCAAAACAGGTATTAAAACCGCGGGATGTTTCTAAAATTATTGAAGCAGGCGGCGTTTCCGCAGCAGTCGAATCAATATCCGGTAAAATATATGTTGGTGTTTGTGTAGATACAGCGTGTACATTGGGTGTGTGCGCTGAACGTAATGCCATTTTCAACATGATTACGAATGGAGAAGATGCAATTAAACGCGTAATCGCTATTAATAGAGATGGAAAAGCCATTCCCCCTTGCTATAGTGGTTCAGTTGTCAAGACAAAAATCTGATATTTTTATAATGAACTGATATGGTTGATAAGTTACCTGGTTCATGGGGAGAATAGTGGAACGCTCCCCAGATCCATCTATGCTAAGC
>JBNMJG010000111.1:0-4921 GCA_050873705.1 Coprococcus sp.
AACCGCAGGCTGTCAGCTTTTCATAAAAATAATAAGCCAGTCTCTCCGCTGTAGGGCGGTATGGAAGCTCGATAATTCTGAAATTTTCTGCCTGAAGTGCCGCCAGAGTTGCCGGCATCAGACTGCCTTTTTCGATGATCAGTGCATGATCCATGGCATCCACTTCACGTTTAACATCCATTTTCAACTGACCGAAATCAAACATCATATCCCTTGTCTGTCCTTCTGCATCAAGATCCGGACGACAGATTTCTATTACAACACGCCATTCATGACCATGGATATTGCGGCATTTACCGTCATAGCCTGCCAGAAAATGTGCAGAATCAAAACTATGTTCCGTCTTTAAATAATACATCTTCATTTCCTTCCTGAATTTTTACATAACAAGGCGAAACACCCTTTGCGGTTTTCCCTCGTTATTGCGATATTCGCGTAAATAAAAAGGGACACAGCAATGCTATGCCCCTGAAATATCCGGTTTCATAGCCCTGGTTTTATTTATAGACAGGATGGTGCAATCGAACTGTCTTCTAACTCAATGGGCTTTGCCCAACATCAGTTATAACATTGCCTTTTGACAGTGTCAAGTAGTTTCAGATTTTTTTACGGATGACAAACTGCGAATGATGTGATAGAATGGAAAAAATACAGGAGTTAAAATATGAACAGACAAAAGAAATTGGCAAGAAGCCGAAGAGATATTATTATTATTGTCGGCTGTACGTTGCTGGCACTCATTGGCGGATACGTCTGGACCAGAGGTTTTGGAGGCCACAGGTGGTTTCAGAATTTCGGTGCTTCCGGTTCAGCGTCAGTAAATGAAAAAGTCCTTGCTTATGAACCCCTGATAGAAAAATATGCCAACGAATATCATATCAGTGATTATGTTTCCGTGATCGAAGCGATCATGCAGCAGGAGAGCAGCGGTGAAGGCACAGATGTCATGCAATGTTCGGAATGTTATTACAATACAGAATATGCCCAGTCTCCGGGCAGTATCGAAGACCCTGAATATTCTATCAAGACAGGCATTCATTATTTTGCAGATTGTCTGGAGCTTGCCGGATGCAGAGGCCCCGGTGATCTCAGCCGTCTGAAGCTTGCCCTGCAGGGGTATAACTACGGCCACAATTATATCAACTGGGCCATTGAACGTGACGGCGGCTATACAAAGCAGAATGCACAGGATTTTTCAGACATGATGAAAGAATCTCTGGGATGGGATATCTACGGTGACACATCTTATCCGGAACATGTTTTGCGTTACTACCATTAAATGTAGAGGATGTTCCTTGTTTTGTGTACTCCAAATTAAAGAAAGAAGGATGAACGAATATGAGTAAGTATCTTGTTGTTATTGATATGCAGAAGGATTTTATAGATGGTGCCCTGGGCACAGCAGAGGCACAGGCAATCGTTCCTAAGGTAATCGAGAAGGTGAACGCCTTCAAAGGACCTGTCATGTTTACACGTGACACCCATGAAGAAAATTATCTCGAAACACAGGAAGGGCAAAACCTCCCGGTCAAGCATTGTATCAGAGGAACAGATGGCTGGGAACTTCAGTCTGATCTGAATGATTATGCCCTGAAAAACCACTGTCTGATTTTTGATAAGCCGACATTCGGTTCCACCAGCCTTGCCGGATGTGTCAGCGGTATTGCCCGCATGGCACCTATCGATCAGATTGAGATTGTCGGTCTCTGTACGGATATCTGCGTTATTTCCAACGCTATTCTCCTTAAGACCGCACTGCCTGATACAGAAATTATTGTTGATGCCTCCTGCTGTGCCGGTGTTACCCCTCAAAGCCATCAGAATGCCCTTGAAGCAATGAAGATGTGCCAGATTACAATTACCGGTGTATAAAGGAGAGCTGTATGATGAAAAACGACAGAAACAGCAGAAAAACTGCCGTTTTGCAATCTGAAAACGGATTATCCAGAAAACATTTTCGGTTAATCCTTATATTGATCGCAATCATTATCATTGCACTGATTGCCCATGGCATTCTGCGGCCGGACCGCAATGCCTCTCTGAAAATTATTTATACAGGCAATATAGAAGGCCAGATAGAGGGAAGTGAGGAATATGCCGGTTATGCCAGAGTCGCCTCTCTGGCCAAAGAAGCGGCATCCGACGGCAGTCACATTCTTCTTCTTGATGCAGGAAATTGCCTTGGCGGCAGTATCAATGCAGAAGTCGATGAAGGTCAGTCCATGGTTTCTATCATGAGTGCCGTAGGTTACGATGCACTTGTGCCAGGTCCTCTGGATTTTATCTATGGTTCAGATGTTCTTTCATCCCTGCGCTCGAAGGCTTCTTTTCCTTTCCTCGCAGCGAATATTATGAAATCAGACGGGAGTACACTCCTTGAGAATTACAAGATATTAACAATCAACAGTGTGCGCATCGGCATTATCGGCGTAACAACCGGACTTGATGCGTCCCAGGCTGCGGCAGAAAGTCTGACAATCGCTGACCCTGTTGAAACTGTCCGGACATTGATCGGACAAATGTCCGGCAGGACAGATGCGGTGATCGTTCTCGCTTATACCGGTGATGAATCTGTCGCATCAGCACTGTCTGATATCAGCGGTGTCAGTCTCGTTATCGAAAGCAGTTCCTCCGAGGCCAATGCAGATACCAAGGAAAACGGAGCCATGGTTGTCAGTGCAGGTGAACGAGGCAGTGTGATCGGCATTGCCAGTCTCGACATCACCCGATCCGGTTCTTCCATCACCAATACTTTCTATAAAAGTACCGATTTTGCCCAACTATCCGAAGACAAAGCAGCCGCTGAAGCTGTATCCTCCGCTGCCAAATCCGTTTCAGAAGGAGAAACCCTTCAGCTTGGCAGTATTACGATTACTGAGTCTTCTGATACTTCCGCAGAAGGAAATTTGTCTGATGGAAATTCAGATACTTCAGATAACACTTCCGAAAGTACGGCTGATTCGCAGACTGACAAAACAGAGAACTTTACAGGACATAACATAGAAACCGGGACTGGGAATTTTGTTGCTGATGCCATGCTGAATGCAGCATCGGGAGATCAGGCCTCCCTTGCCATTATTCCAGACAAAGACATTGCCGGCACACTCGTTACCGGTCCTGTCACCCGCGGACAGATCGATGCCATTTTTGACACGCATCTGTATCTTGTCACCTGCAAGATGACAGGCGGTGAACTCCGTACGGTATTGGAAGCCAGCTTTGATAATTATCCTCAGGCTGAAAATTTTCTCCAGGTATCCGGTATTACCTATACTTTCAACAGCAGCACCAGTATCGGAAGCCGTCTTTCCGATATTATGGTCGGCGGCCATACACTGGATGATGCCAGAACCTATATTGTCGCAATGCCGGATACTCTGGCTTCACAGCTTGGCTATACTTCTGAATCCACCGGCAGGATCAACAGCGGCAAAACAATTGCCTCCATTGTTTCTGAATATATCCAGAAACAGCAGAAAACCAATATCCAGACAGACACTTCGGAGAGTGCAGATGAAAGTGAATCTGACACATCTGAAGAATCTGGTTCTGAAAGCAATACAGCACGTATTACCATTGTTGAATAAAATTTCACTGTCTGCATATACTGTCCTCAGAAGGAGTGTACAGAACTATGCAGACAAATACCCAGGACAATGATGCATCCAATGTTTCAGGAAAAAGCGAACAGATCAGGGAATATGGACAGATCATCCTGAAGGAGAATAACAGGCAGCATCATATTTTTCTCTTATCCATCATCGGTGAGATTGAAGGACACGAACAATCTCCCGGCAATGTTAAAACCACAAAATATGAACATGTTCTGCCTTTATTGGCAATGGCTGAGGACAATCAGGAAATCGATGGTATTCTTGTGCTTTTGAATACAATGGGCGGAGATGTAGAGGCCGGCCTTGCCATTGCCGAAATGATTGCTTCCATCAGTAAACCTACCGTTTCACTTGTTCTCGGAGGCAGTCATTCCATTGGCGTCCCCCTGGCTGTTTCCACGGACTATTCATTTATTGTCCCCAGCGGAACAATGATCATTCATCCCGTACGAATGAATGGCATGGTGATCGGCGTCATACAGACCTATGAATATTTTGAGCGTATTCAGGAACGGATTCTGAATTTTATTGTCAGTAACTCCAACATTGCCAAAAATCATCTCAAAAAAATGATGCTTGATACAAGTAAGCTGGCCAAAGATGTGGGAACCGTCCTTGACGGACAGGAAACAGTGGAATGCGGTCTGATAGATGCCATTGGGGGAATCAGCGATGCACTGCACAAATTAAATGAAATGATAGAGGAATTTCAAATTCGGTCTTGTTAAAGCTTAAAATATGTAGTAAAATGCAAATAGCATGCAAGAGGTTGTTGCAAACGACAGGCAGCAGCCTCTTTTTTAATGCAAATGATTTGGAGGAATTATTTTATGAGTTTACTGCAGTCAATATTAATGGGTATTTTACAGGGATTGACAGAGTTCCTGCCGGTCAGCAGTTCTGGTCATCTTGCTTTGTTCAAAAACATTTTTAATATTAATACAGAAACTGGCCTGTTACTTGATACCATGCTTCATCTCGGAACACTTGTTGCAGTCTGTATCGTCTACTGGAAGGATGTCAAGAATCTTTTTACAGCAGCATTCCAGCTGTTATTTGATATCATTTACAACTTCCGTACATGGATCGGCAGCAAGAAAAACGGCGGCAAAGTCAAATACCGCAGGTTGATCAACAGTGCCTACAAGAAATTTGTTGTTTTGATCCTTATTACAACGATCCCAACCGGTATCATGGGTGTTGCTTTCAGTTCTCTGATCGAAAAAGCTTCCCAGACATTGCTTGTACCGGGTATTTTTCTTGTTATCACAGCAATTCTACTGCTTATCTCAGATACCCGTCCATCC
>JBNMJG010000112.1:0-4888 GCA_050873705.1 Coprococcus sp.
CCGGCGAAGCGATGCGGTTGACGCCGCCTGTCTCTGTTGGAATATCAAATCTCTTCAGATTCAGATAAATATGTTTCATCGTTACAATTTCCTCCCTAAGATTGTATCATTGATTCTCTTCCAAGTATATGGATAAGAAACTTTTATATATAGTCTCTGAAATTCAGAAATTCAGGAAGCGGTCCGCCGATCAGCGGTTCACACCATTTCACAAATTCATCAGTGATGTCATTGCCTCTCTCATTGATGTAGGCATCAGGGAGCTTTCTCTCATAAAGCATAACATCCTTCAGCGGTACAAGTACAGGTTCAACCTGATAGATATCCCCCGGCTGACGTTTAAAGCCGATCATATGTCCGCCGTTGCCGCTGGTGACAGCTTTGACGGCCAATTCACCTACCAGAATGGCTTCTGCTCTGTCCACCGGTGACTGAAGGGCAATGGATGCTCTTCCGCAAATACCCGGTTTCTCGCTTCTGGCTTTGATGCCCAGTTTCTTGATTACCAGCTCAGCCAGATAAGCACTGACATCACCATAATATACGGCTCTGTCACTCTTGAAAATCGGAGGGACAATGGATTCACCATTGACATTCGTCAAACCTTCACTGGCGACAACAACAACGCCGCCTTTTTCCTTATAAAGTCTCTCCACATCTTCCAGAAATTCATCTTCATGAAATGGTCTTTCCGGTACATAGATCAAATGCGGTGCATCGCCTTTCTTACGTCTTGCAAGAGCTGATGCTGCAGTGATCCATCCGGCATTTCTTCCCATGGCCTCAATGACACTGACATGGATCGGAAGGGACTTAACATCCTCTCCTACCTCCTGTGTGGTTGCCGCCAGATATCTGGCTGCACTGCCGTACCCCGGCACATGATCTGTCATTGCGATATCGTTATCCACCGTTTTCGGAATACCTGCTACACCAATCCCCTGTTCACGGCAAACTTCATAAATATGTTCACATGCATCCATCGTGCCGTTGCCGCCATTCAAAAGAACATATCCTATATGATGCTTTTTGAAAATCTCAGGCATCTTCGCATAATCTTCTTCATACAGCGGATATCTTGATGATCCGATGGCTGAAGCCGGTGTATGCAGCAAAAGCTTCAGTTTCTCATCTGAAAATGCTGTCAGATCAAGGAATTGCTCTGTAAAGATCGCGCCTGTTCCGCCGATGGCTCCAAGGACCTTTCCAATGGATGGATTCTTTCTGGCTTCCCGGATAACGCCGTACAAAGATGCTTTGATAACCGCTGTCGGTCCGCCTCCATGTACAACTAAAAGATTATCTGCCATTTATCTCCACTCCTTATGTAATATGCACAAATGTTTTACAATTTTTGTCAATGATTTGTTTTTTTGATACAACTATCCTAACATAGTTTTTGTTTAAAATAAGTCCAATTTTATCCAAACGTTATCCTACTTTTTGCACATTTTACAATTATTTTTTTGTGTATTTTCAACGATACAATTTTGATATATTCAAATTTAACACAAAATTGGAAATTTCTGCCGACTTTTTGTAACAAAAAAACAGACTGAAACCGTATAAAACCATTTCAGTCTGATAAATCTGTGACGCAAACGTTTGCTTTTAAAGTGCCACTGCAAATTTATATGTATTGTAGATATTGATACAGATAATGATGAACATCAGAGCCATAAACAATTTGTCAACTTTCTCGTCCTCAATCTTCTTGTTGATCTTACTGCCGATGGTACCGCCAAGAAGGCCGCCGATCACCATCAGGACAAGGTAAGACAGCTGCACAGGAGGGATTGTTCCCGTAACCACTGTCTGAACCAGACTCGTGACCTGCGAAAAGACAATAATGTACAATGACGCCAGGGCTGACTCCTTGGTGGACATGGAAAAAAGGAAACCAAGTACCATCAGATTGATCGGACCGCCGCCGATACCGAGGAAACTGGACATAATGCCAAGCACCAGTCCTACAATCACACATACAACGGCATTATTTAATGTCAATGTATGTATTTTCTTCTTAAAGATTGTATACACAAACGTTATACCTGTCACACCGATCAGCACGATAGCCTGTACCATCCCTACAAAATTCTCATTGCCCACGGATGCTTTGACCGACTGGAACATCATCTTTCCTGCCACACCGCCGACAGCTGCACCAACAGCCAAAAGCGTTGCGATTCTCAGATTCAATTTTCTGCCTGCACGCATGTTTTTGTAAACAGACACCACCGACATGGTCAGCACCGTACAGCCGGACAGAAAACTAATGCATGAAACACTCATGACATTCAGTGCATCTAACACCGGCTTGATGATCACACCGCCGCCGATACCGCAGATGGAACCTACGATGGACGCCAGCAGGCTGACCATAAAGAGCACAACTATCATATAAAAACACCTCCATATTAAACCCTCTCATAGGTTTGACCTGAATTAAGAATAACACCCCGGACATTAAAAGCAAAGGGATATAAAGCAAAACGTTTGCTTCATATCCCTGTTTTTTAATGTTCTTCCCAGTCAAAAGCACATTTCACTGCTTTGTGCCATCCCCGCAGCAGCTTTTTACGTTTCTCATTATCCATATCCGGAATAAATGTCCTGGACAGTAACCAATTCTGCCTTATTTCATCCTTATCCTTCCAGTATCCGACTGCCAGTCCTGCAAGATAGGCCGCTCCGAGAGCTGTCGTCTCAATGCATTCCGGTCTCAGAACATTTTTCTCCAGCAGATCAGACTGGAACTGCATCAGGAAATTGTTGGCACATGCACCGCCGTCTACTCTCAGATCCGTCAGCTGAATGCCCGCATCCTCCTCCATGGCTTTCAGAATATCATAAACCTGATACGCCAGTGATTCCAGTGTTGCCCGGACAAAATGCGCTTTAGTAAAACCTCGTGTAATGCCCACAACCGCCCCTCTGGCATACTGATCCCAGTAAGGTGCACCAAGACCTGTAAATGCAGGCACCACATAACCTCCGGCTGTATCATCGACACTTTCAGCAAAACCCTCTGATTCCGAAGAACTCTTCAAGAGTTCCAACCCATCCCGCAGCCACTGAATCGCCGCACCTGCTACAGAAACGCTGCCTTCCAGGGCATATTCCACATGCGCATCTGTACCTGCCGCAATTGTTGTCAGCAATCCCTTCTTGGATTCAACCGCCTGATGACCTGTATTCATTAATAAAAAGCATCCTGTGCCATATGTATTCTTGGCCATTCCCTCTTCAAAACAGCATTGTCCAAACAGTGCTGCCTGCTGATCGCCTGCTGCTCCCGCAAGGGCAATGGCACCGCCCGTTATCTCCGGATCTGTATAACCGTAAAGACAGCTGGATGGTTTCACTTCCGGCATCATGGCCATCGGAATATCAAGCACTTCCAACAGATGTTCATTCCAACAAAGACGGTGGATATCAAAAAGCATAGTCCTTGAAGCATTGGTATAATCCGTCACGTGAATTTTGCCGCCGGACAGATTCCAGATCAGCCAGGTATCAATGGTACCAAAAAGCAGTTCACCCTTCTTTGCTCTCTCATGGGCCCCCTCCACATGATCCAGTATCCATTTGATCTTTGTGCCCGAAAAATAGGCATCCGGGATCAGACCTGTTGTCTTCTTAATAAAGTCCTCATACCCCTTATCCTTCAAATCCTCTATGATAGGCGCCGTCCTTCTGCACTGCCAGACAATGGCATTATAAACCGGCTTTCCTGTCTCCTTATCCCAGACAACTGTTGTCTCTCGCTGATTGGTAATGCCGATGGCTGCAATATTCTCAGCTGTCACACCTGCCTTCTCCATGGCCTGTGCCATCACACACTGAATACTCTCCCAGATTTCCATAGGATCATGTTCTACCCACCCCGGATTCGGAAAAATCTGAGTGAACTCTTTCTGCGCTGCGCTGACAATTCTGCCCCCATGGTCAAATAAAATGCATCTTGAGCTTGTGGTTCCCTGATCCAATGAAATGATATACTTCTCCATATGTAAAATCCCCCTTATTCCCCTTTTGGTGTTTTCCAAAAATTAAGGTCAAAATTCCGTCCTCTATGCACACGGATTATTGTCTCCTTTATTATAACATATTTGATTGTATTTATATAGATACAATACAACGCATCTGTTTTGTCAGATAATTTCGTTTATTGTTGATGAATTGACGGAATGCATTAATTCTCTTTTGTCATTTTCAATAATTTTTCATTTTATCGATAGACTTTTTCGTCATTTTGTATTATACTTGCATTATGTTCAATCACTCAGATCATCATTTTTATTATCTGAGTATCGGTACACTATTTATTTTTTAGGCAATATATACAACTCCTTGTCCGTGAAGCGCATACAAAAGACAGCTATTTTCGTATATATTGTCAGGGGAAAGGGGCGACGTTTATGTTCGTGGAATTCATTCTTGCATTACTTCCTATCATCTGGCTTTTCATTGCCTTTCTTGTACTGAAAATGCCCGGCTATATCGGATGTCTGATCGCACTGGCTATCTCCATTGTAGAGAGTCTTGTTATTCCGGCATTCAGCCTGACAGTACCTGAAGCTTTGACCGCAGCTGTTGAAGGCGGTATCGGCGCGATCTGGCCGATCTGTCTGATCATTCTGGCAGCCATGTTTACTTACAATATCTGTGTAAAAACAGGTGCTATGGAAATGATCAAACGTCTTCTTACATCTGTAACCAATGACAAGCGTGTCCTTGTTATGCTGCTTACATGGGGCTTCGGCGGTTTCATGGAAGCCATCGCAGGTTTCGGTACACCTGTTGCTATCCCTGCAGCTATGATGGTTGGTCTCGGCTTTGACCCGATCTTCTCCGCTGTTGTCTGTCTGGTTGCCAACTCCATTGC
>JBNMJG010000113.1:0-4803 GCA_050873705.1 Coprococcus sp.
GGATTCACCTGACAGTCATCAATCAGATAAGCAATCCTGTGGGTCAGCACTCTGGTCTTGCCTGACCCTGCTCCTGCCAGAATAAGAAGCGGCCCCTCTGTATGATAGACCGCTTCCTGCTGGACAGGATTTAATGATTCATAGATACTCATTCAAAAAATCCTCCAAATTCAACTATTCAACGCTCACGATGCCTAAAACTTCGTTCCGCATTCCGGACAGAACTTCTGCCCCGGCTGTGCTTTATAGCCGCATTTCGGGCATACCGGCTGTGTCTGATCCGCGCCGCACTCCGGACAGAATTTCATATCTGCATTGATCTTGGCACCACATTTGATGCATTTTTTCTTCTGTATAATAAGTGACGCACCACATTCTGAACAGAACTTTGTTCCTTTCTTAATCTCAGCTCCACATTTAGGGCAGATTACAAAACTTTCTTTCTGGGCAGCTGTCGGATTGCCGCCCTGCATGCCGCCGTTCATCTGTCCGGCCATCATGCCTCCGAAAGCCATACCGGCAGACATCTGCATACCCATACCTGCCATGCTGTTCATGCCGCCGTTCGGATTCTTGGCCATCGCCACCATGGCATCTGCCTGAGCATCCACCTGACGCTTATATGCATAGGCATCCATACCACCCAATGCACCTAAAGATGCACGTTCATCGATGGCTTTCTTCACAGTCTCAGGCAGTGCAACCTGAACGGCCATCTTCTGCATCTGGATGCCGTATCTTCCAAAGAAATCATCACTCTTTGTCTTCAGGATCTGGGCTGCTTCATAGCAGTAGCCCTGCATATCAAAGAAATCCATCTGCTTCTCTGTCACGATTTCCTTGAAATACATGGCAATCTGCGGTGTCACAAAGCCTTTCAGATCTGCAACTGTATACCTGTTCTTCACACCCATAAGATTCTCCGCAAAAAGCTTCGGATCTGTAATAGATAAGGAATACTTGCCGTTGGCTCCCACGTTGACAAGACCAAAGACTTCATCCTTCACAGTAACCTGCTCACTTGTCCCCCATGGAATATCGATGATCTCATTGGTATTGACAAAAATGATGTCCACGATAAATGTATCATGAAAACCGTATTTCCACTGGTTCAGCGTTGTTGTGATGGGCATGTTGTCCGTCGTCAGCTCATAGCGTCCAGGCATAAATATGTCCGTCATCTGTCCTTCATTCACAAGGATCGCTGCCTGTCCCGGCATAACCGTCAAAACAGATTCATACATGATCCTGCGTCCGTCTCTGTCGTAAACTGCCGCCAGTTCCTGCGGATCCGATGAACGGTAACTGATACTTGATAAAAGCTGTCCCTTAATTAAATTCTTTAATCCCATGTAAAGACCTCCCTGTGTTAGCCTACTGCTCCGATTACAAGCTGTTCCCATGTCTCAGTTGTATCGACTTTGCAGTCATTCTTCCACTGTGTATACTGTTCCTCAAACTTGTCATTGACAACCTTCTCCAGGTCACTGTCTGACATGTCTTTATATTCATCTTCCTGACGAAGATCGGATGAAATCTTCTTCAGGATCTGATTGTAAACATTCATAGAAAGTGCATCCTTCTCATAAATAGCCAATACAGCATCTCTCTCTACACTAAACTGTGCAGCAACCTCTTCACCAAGTGATGCCATATAATCATCAGCCTTAGAAGCACACTGTTTTTCTTCATCTTCTGACAATGCAGGCACATCATAGTCATCAGCCAGATTGCAGAGAATGACCTCACGTTCAATTTCATCCAACATCACTGACTTGGCATATTCACCGACCGTCATACCATTGTCCATCTTGTTGTTCCATGGTTCCTCGCCATATTCAGCCACATACTGATCTCTGGCCATATAGGCTCTGGCATTGATCTCGGATAAATAAACCGTTGTCTGATCAATAGTCAGTACCGGCTCATCATCCACTGCATAGCTGCCGATTGGTTCTACTTCCGTCTCTTCACTGCTTGTATCCCCGCTGGCCATCTGCTGGTTTGTCTCATCAGATTCACCGATGGCCAAATCTGTCTCACTGCCGGTCTGCTGCGATTCCGCTGCAGTTTCCGCTGTTGATCGGCTTCCCATACGGTTTCCTGTGACAAAACCGCCGCAAAAACCAATACCAATACCTACAATCAGTGCTGCTGCCAGCACACCTGCGCCATATCTATGTCTTCCGCTCATACTCTATTCTCCATTCCTATTTCTTCATCATTTCTATTCTTCCATTCCGGTCAAAGTATGGAAATCCGGCACCGCCTGTCAGATATTCCTGTACTCTCACCTTCATTCTGTATGAATGCATTTTAGCATAAATCAGCCCTGCTTGCAACACAGTTGCGCCAACGTAATAGGCATCCCCTCTGACGATGGTTGCAGCTTTTTATTCCATGCATATTTTATTATATAACCCATTGAAGGAGGAAATCTATGAAACCGCTTTTAGATCTGACCGATGTCAATTATACCTATCAGAGGGCAGAAGGTGAAACCCCGGCTGTCAAAGATTTAAGTTTCTGCGTATTTCCTGATCACTTTCTCGGTATCATCGGTCCCAGCGGATGCGGAAAATCGACGCTTTTATCCCTGATCGCAGGTTTGATCCATGCCAACAGCGGCAGGATCGAAGTCTCTGCCGAAATCGGCTATATGCTTCAGAAAGATCACCTGCTTGACTGGTTGACTATAAAAGAAAATATTTCTCTTGGTCTTCGTATTCATCATCAGCTGACGCCTGAAAAAGAAAAATGGATAGATAAAATGCTGGCTGAATACGGCCTGTCTCAATTTGCGGATGTTCATCCCAATCAGCTTTCCGGCGGCATGCGGCAAAGGGCAGCCCTGATTCGGACACTTGCTTTGTCACCACAGCTGCTGCTTCTGGATGAACCCTTTTCGGCCCTTGATTATCAGACAAGACTTACCGTCTCCGACGATATCTACCGTATTCTGCGCAGCCGTCACATGAGTGCCGTTTTAGTCACCCACGACATCTCCGAAGCCATCAGTTTCTGCGATCAGATCATTGTTCTGACCAAACGCCCTGCTGCAGTCAAAAAAATATTTGATATCCATCTGACCCTTGACAAAGAACGGACGCCTTTTCAAGCTCGAATGGCACCTGAATTTAAAGATTATTTTAATGAGATCTGGGGTGAATTGAATGTCTGATCCAACGATTATTTATCCTGTTGCCGACACATCCCGTGAAGAATTTCTTGCGAAAAAGAAAAAACAGAAAAATTTTATTACAGGCATGCGCTTTTTTATCCTGATCTTCATATTAGCCGGATGGGAAATGGCTGCCAGATATCACCTGATCGATGCCTTTATTTTCAGCAGTCCATCACGGATCCTTCAAGTCATGATTCAGATGATGGCGGATCACAGTCTCTTTTATCATCTTGGAATTACGATCGGAGAGACCCTCATCAGCTTCATTCTTGTTCTTGTATTCGGTACCTTGATTTCTGTGCTTCTCTGGTGGTGCCGCAGTGCAGCGGATATTCTAGAACCTTACTTTGTTGTACTGAACAGCCTGCCAAAAACCGCTCTGGCACCGATCCTGATCGTATGGCTCGGCAACAACATGAAAACCATCATTGTCTGCGGTGTCACAATGGCCATATTCAGCACGATCATCAACCTGTATACTGCTTTTATCCACATAGACAATGATAAATTGCTGCTCATCCGGACTCTGGGAGGCACCCGCAGGGATATTCTTCGCTATATCGTTCTGCCCGCCAGCATTTCCGCCATCATCAGCAACATGAAGGTGAATATCGGACTCTGCCTCGTAGGTGTCATCATCGGTGAATTTCTGGCGGCCAATGCCGGCCTGGGATATCTGATTATCTACGGCAGTCAGGTCTTCCGTCTGGATTATGTCATGCTCAGCATTATCATCCTGTGTATTCTGGCCATGCTGCTTTATCAGATACTTGCTTTTGCCGAAAAATACTATCAGAAAAAACATTAACTCCGGCATTTTCTTTTTCAGCCATATCAATCGATATTGGTAATATGTTACAGATATACAAATGCGATACAACGCCTTCATTTTTATTGATTATTGCACATGACAGCTTTTTATGCTATCCTAATGACACAAGAAAAACGTCCAATTGCTGTAAGGATGTGCAGGCCTGCCCGGATAAACACCATTGGACTTTCCCACCCGTTTTCCACAACGAAGGAGTTGATTTTAATGGCATTAACCTCAGAAGATTTACAGGCAATCAGTGCACTTATACAACCTTTAATACAGCCTTTAAGTGACAGCATTTTCATGATGCAGAGAGACCTCACCGCTGTAAAAGGCGATATATCTATCATGAAAAACGATATCTTTTCACTAAAGACTGACGTTGAAGGTCTTAAAACCGATGTCGCCAGACTGAAGACGGATGTCGCCGGTCTCAAATCAGAGATGATTGAATTGAAAAATCGAGTCGGATGCCTCGAAGACCGCATGCTGATACTTGATAAACGCATGGATAAAATGGAGAATGCATTACATAAGATTAATTTACACCTAGAGACAGAAACAGACCCCGGTGTCCAATTAATTGCTGAAAGCCACATTGATTTGACCCGCAAGCTGAATGAAGCTATTCCGGCTGCTGATAAGAATCTGGCCTATGAAGTGAAAGTCAATTATCTTATCGGTGAAGTCAGAGAATTACGCAATGATGTCGAAGCACTCAAGAAGAATAATAGAACTGCATAGCATATCATATTTTTATAGCAAAAGCCGATTAGGAACCTTTACATGAAAAGAATGTTCCTAA
>JBNMJG010000114.1:0-4802 GCA_050873705.1 Coprococcus sp.
ATGTAATCCCAGACTTCCTTGTTGCTTGTATGGAAAATGTGGGCACCATAACGGTGAACCTGAATACCTTCCACTTCTTCTGTATAAATATTGCCGCCGATATGGTCTCTCTTCTCAAGAACCAGGCATGTCTTGCCTTTCTTTATGGCCTCATGGGCAAAAATCGCACCAAACAAACCGGATCCTACAATTAAATAATCATACATGTTTTATTTTCCTCCTGTTGTTCCTTCATTCTCCCCGGCTTTCTTCTCACCGCAGGTCGAAGCAATAATATATCTCGGACGTCCTTTAACTTCGTCATAGATTTTAGCAATATAATAACCAATAATTCCCAGACTGATCATAATGATACTGCCTGTAAAAAGCTGAATAATAATCACTGTTGTAAAACCGCCAAGGGCCGCCCCTGAAATCTTCTGGCCAATGGAAATGGCCCCAAGCACCACAGACAATATCAGCATCGCTGCCCCAAGAAAAGTAACAATCTGCATAGGCGCCGTTGAAAAAGATGTGATATTAGAAATCGCATACTTCACAAGTGACCAGACAGACCACTTGGATTCACCAGCCACTCTCTCCTGAACATCAAATTCCACCGATGTTGTCTTAAATCCAACCCAGGATGACAACGCCCTGAAAAAAGCATTCTTCTCCCTCATATTCAGCAATACATTGACCGCCTTACGGTCAATCAGCTTAAAATCCGATGCATGGCTCATATCAAATCCTGCAGCCTTCCCGATCATCCCATAAAAACAGGATGCCGCAAAAGTATGCACGGCACTCTCCTTGCCTCGGCTGCGTTTCACACCTTCAACAACTTCATAACCTTCCTGCCACAGATGATACATTTCCACAATTTTCTCCGGGGGATGCTGCAGATCACAGTCTATAACCACAACACATTCCCCAATTGCTTCCGAAAGTCCGGCAAACATTGCTGACTCCTTGCCGAAGTTTCTCGAAAAATTCAGTCCCCTGATATTCTTATTCTTTTTGACTTCATCTTGTATACACTGCCAGCTTCTGTCTTTTGAGCCATCATTGACAAATAATAACTCATATGAGATATCCGCCTGCTCCAGAACCCCAGAAATAGTTTTGGCCGTCCGCGGAATCATCTCTTCTTCATTATAAGCCGGTATAATCACTGACAGCAATCCATTCATCGAACATTTCCTCCGGTAATATAACAGCCACTTTGTGAAATACAAAGAAGATATTCTTCTCCATCATACATCATATAAATATACATAATATTCTCTGCATCATTTGTCATACCTGATGCCTCTTCTGCCTTATAAATAATCCGCTGATTAGTATGGCTCAAAACTTCTATTGTATCCACTTTAACATTCTCACTTGAATAGGCATCAAAAAAGGTGCTTGCGCCCGTATCCGGATTGACATACATTGCATCTCCTAAAATGATGCTTTTCTCAGCATTATTCTGAATGGATACCGCCACCTGTTCTTCGCCGCTTTCAAGCTGAATATTCATCTCAGTCTGAATATCCAAACATACCACAGGCATTGGTGCCCGTTCATAATCACTCAACACACTCTTATTCCCAGTGGATGCACAGGCACGTACTGTATATCGATACATAACGCCTTCCTTACAATCCTCATCACGGTAACTGGTCTCTGCACTTCCGTCAACAACGGCAAGTCTTGTCCATCCTCCGGTTCCTGTTTTCTTGTAGATCAGATATTCATCTGCACCATGAATTTCAGGCCATGCAAATACGACACCATCCTTTGCCGCCCTTACATCTGTTACCTTCGGGCAATCAACCCAGCAGACACCTGCTCTGTCATATTTGCTTAATATATTTTTATGATTCTCTGTTCGGACCGCCCGGACGGTATAAGCATAAACCTGGTTGGCATTTGCAGATAAATCCGCAAAAAGCGTCTTATTGCCTCCCTTTACAGTACCGATTCTGCTCCACTCACCACCCGGTATTTTTCTGTAAATGTAGTAGGCAGAAGCCCCTTCAACCGAACTCCACCGGATATCTATTTTCTTATAATTACTGCCGGTAATTTCTTTTAACACCGGTGTACCCACAACTGCTGATGCTGTTATGCCCGATTTATTGTAACCACTGTAGGCCTTTATCCCTGATTCAACTCTGTAGGCTCTGACTGTATAGGTATATGTATCACCGCATGTCACTGTATCTATATAACTGGTACTTGCTGTATCACCAATATACTTATATCCTGTTCCTTCCATTTTGCGATAAACTTCATACTTCTGGGCACCATCAACCTTTTCCCATGAAAGCATAATGGAATTATAGGATTTTGAAACAGCCTTTTTCAAAACAGGTGTATTCAGTTTTGTTTTGAAGGTAACACCCTTTTTATCATAATCCCCACGTTCAATCTGTCCATTCCTATTCTTCCGGGCACGTACCGTGTAAGTGTAAGATTTACCGCATATAACTACAGCCCGATAACTTGTTTCTTTGAGCGTTGCCTGATATTCCCATTTCTTTGTTGATGGATTCATCCTATACAAAGTATATTCATCAGCATTGTCAATGGCATTCCATGAAAGCACTGCTGTCTTGTATCCGGCCTCTTTCACAGTCATTTTCGGAGCCGCCGGCTGAACAACCGCACTCATTCCCCCACGATCATAATTACTGATATAACTGCGTCCTTCAATCTTTTTGTAAGCACGCACTGTATAAGTACATTTTACACCACATTGAGCTGATTTATCCACATAACTGCTCTTATCCGCTCCCAAAGCCGCTATCCGTTTCCAGCCCTCTTTACCTGTTTTTTTATACAGATAATATCCATCCGGAGTGTAACTGCTGATTTTCTTCCATGACACCGTCAACTGAAAACCGGTGCATTTCACAGATGCCATAACTGGAGTTGACGCGGTCACCTGATGAATCAGTTCACCCACCGGGTCCACTGGTGCATCTGTTTCCGACTCCGGCTCCTTTGTTTCCGGCTGCGATGTCTCTTCTGTTTCCGGCTCGGTCTCCTTTGTCTCTGGCTGGGACGTTTCGTTTGTTTCTGACTCTGTCTCTTTTGTCCCCGGTCGAAAATCTTCAGTCTCTTCTGTGCCCGTCTCTCCTGTAGACAAACCGCCCGTTTCTTCTGTCTGACCCACATTATCCGCTTCTGATGCAGATATCTGTGTATTTACCGCCTGCTCTGCAGGCGGTGCCGCCCATACCGGCATCGCCATCGTTACAGCCAATAATGCACTCAAACACCATTTCCCGATTTTATTCAAAAGAATGCCTCCTTTTCAGCAATTAAACCTTTATAAATATTGCTTTGTGCACTTTAATGCTTCAGCTACGATATTGTGCATATCAAAATACTGGTACATGCCCAGTCTTCCGCCGAAGATCACACTCTCCTCTTTGTCTGCCAGTTCTCGGTACTTCTTGTATAATGTATTGTTTTTCTCATCATTCATCGGATAGTACGGTTCATCTCCATGATGCCATACCTGCGGATACTCCCGGGTGATCACTGTCTTTGGCTGTGTTCCATACTCAAAATGCTTATGCTCGATAATTCGTGTATATGGCACCTCATACTCTGTATAATTCACAACCGCGTTGCCCTGATAATTGTCTGTATCAAGAATCTCATCCTCAAATCTCAGACTTCTGTATTCCAGTTCGCCCAGACTGTAGTCATAGTATGCATCGATCATGCCTGTGTAAACGATCTTATGCGCCATGGCCGAAAAGCCTTCTTTATCGGAAAGGAAGTCTGTGTTCAGACGCACATCGGCACCTTCCAGCATCTTTTCGATGATCTGTGTATATCCTCCTACAGGAATCCCCTGATATTTATCATTAAAGTAATTATTATCATAAGTCAGACGGACCGGCAGACGCTTGATAATGAAGGACGGCAGTTCTGTGGCACGGCGTCCCCACTGCTTCTCTGTATAGCCCTTCACCAGTTTCTCATAGATATCTCGGCCCACAAGGCTAAGTGCCTGTTCTTCCAGATTCTTCGGTTCTGTGATGCCGGCCTCCTTCACCTGCTCTTCGATCTTGGCTTTTGCCTCAGCAGGTGTCGCAATCCCCCACATCTTTGAAAATGTGTTCATATTGAATGGCAGATTATAAAGTTCGTCTTTATATCTGGCAATTGGTGAATTGGTATAGCGGTTAAATTCTGCAAACTGCTGAATGTAATCCCAGACTTCCTTGTTGCTTGTATGGAAAATGTGGGCACCATAACGGTGAACCTGAATACCTTCCACTTCTTCTGTATAAATATTGCCGCCGATATGGTCTCTCTTCTCAAGAACCAGACAGGTCTTGCCTTTCTTCATGGCCTCATGGGCAAAAATTGCACCAAACAAACCGGATCCTACAATTAAATAATCATACATGTTCTGCTTTCCTCCTAAATCACTTCACTGCGTTTAAAACATTTCTAAGCCACATCCACTATTTTCGCATATCAGGCACTGCTGTAACTGCAGATGTATAACCGCTTCTTGTTACATGTGAATCACATTGGCGATATGATCTGATAACAAAAGAATATTTTGTCCCATTATCTAAATTCTTAATCGTACAGCTGCCGCTTCTTGTGCTGCCTGCTGAAGTCATATTTCCTGTATTTTTATCATAATAAAATATATTATACCCTGTTGCATTCTTTGCAGATTTCCATGAAAGTGTAATGCTCTGATTGCCTGCCGCCGCGCTCAATCCTGTGGGCTTATCCGGGACGATCTCATATGGGACAGCACTGACAATTTTGCTGTATTTACCATAAGCTTTCATTTTGCC
>JBNMJG010000115.1:0-4736 GCA_050873705.1 Coprococcus sp.
GGCGTCCGCCTTATGAAGCAGACTCTCTGCTTTTGGAAATTACAGCCGGCTGCACACATCACAAATGTAAATTCTGTACATTATATTCGGATCTTCCTTTTCCATTCAGAATGTCACCCATCAAAGCTATTGAAAATGATTTGCTGGAAGTGCAGACACTTCGTTACAATCCGGTTTCACAGATGTCCAGACAACTGGGTAGATCCTCTGAGCCTCATCCAATCAAACGTGCCTTTTTGACTGGTGCCAATCCATTTGTGCTGAAAACTGAACGGCTGCTGCAAATTCTTAAGATCGTACTAATAATTGCTCCTGCATTCATTTTACAGCTTAATATCCTCAATAATCTCTTTCAATGTTGCTGCTGATTCCTGCAATTTCTGTGTCTCCTCTGCATTCATGGTAATCGGCACATGTGTTTCAACGCCTTCACTTCCCACAACCGCCGGCATGCTCAGACACATTCCCTCAATGCCATACTCTCCGTGCATCATGGAAGAGACCGGCATCACTGACTTCTCATTACGCATAATGCATTCACAGATACGCTTGACAGACATGGCAATACCATAATAGGTTGCATGTTTCTTTGCAATGATCTCATAAGCACTGTTTTTAACAGATTCTGCAATTTCCTTCATAGCTGTCTCATGATTATAATGTCCCCGCATCTCACAGAACTGATCCAGCGGCACACCTGCCACATTGGCACTGCTCCATACAGCAATCTCACTGTCACCATGTTCACCGATAATAAATGAATGGACACTTCTGCTGTCTACACTTAAATGTTCACCAAGGGCATATTTTAATCGTGCTGTATCCAGAACAGTCCCTGAACCAAGCACACGATTCTCAGGATAACCACTGAGCTTCAATGCAGTATATGTCAAAATGTCCACTGGATTTGATACGATCAATAGAATAGCATCTTTATTCTGCTCTGCTATTCTCGGAATAATGCTTTCATAAATTGCCACGTTCTTATGAACAAGATCAAGTCTTGTCTCTCCCGGTTTCTGTCCTGCTCCTGCAGTTACAATAATAATCGCTGCATCACTCAGATCCTCATATGTACCTGCATGTATTTTCATCTGACCGGCAAAAGGAATACCATGAGCAATATCTTTTGCTTCTCCGTCTGCTTTATCAAAATCAACATCCACCAGCACAAGCTCTGAGAATAACTGACTCTGCATCAATGTAAATGCTGTTGCTGAACCAACAAAACCACAACCAATAATCGCTGCTTTTCTCTGATTAATTTCTCTACCCATAACGGTACCTCCTTATGTTCAATACTGTTTTATCTCAGCCGAAGTGAATTGCCGCTCCGAACTTGATCTCTTTTGTGATTTGATTATATCATTATTGTATACAGTATTCAATATATGTGATCGTATTTTGTATTATGTATTCAATTTTGCACATTTTTCCCTATCTCATATACAGCTTCATTCCCGGGTTCGATATATGTCTCATTGCAAAGGGGTATACTTCCACATAAAAAAAGAGACAAAGGAATCAATTTCTGATCCATTCATCTCTTTCTCTGAATATTTCAAGTTTTACTATTTACCGGCTTCTTCCATAATGTCAAATAAAACATAGTCTTCAACCGGTACTTCTTTATCAATATCACCGGCATCAATAAAATTCTTCTGCTGAACTTCATAATAATGCTTCAGTGTACCATTCTCCAGATATTCCAGTAATGTCTTACTGTCAAGCCATGCGCCGTCTCCTGTCTGCTCCAATGCAGCTGCTTTGTCTGTTCCGCAGATTTCTGCCACATACCCGGCTACTTCATCATAATTGGCTTCCTGTGAGCCATAATCCATGGCCTTGTAAAGAGCTCTTGTAAATCTCACAAGAATATCACTGTTCGCATCCACATACCCCGGCATGCATACCCATCCTTCACAATCTGCAGCTTCGTCCGCAAATGTTGTATTAGTACAGAAAATCTGTGCATCATCCCCCAGTTCACTGACAATGGTTGAGGAGCTTGGTGACCATGCTGCACACGCATCCACAGATTCTGAAACCATAGCACTGACCATATTGCTGACTTCCATATCATAAGCTTCGATATCATCCATTGTCAAACCTGCCGATGCCAATGCACGCTTCAATATCGTCTCTGATGCCGTGCCTGATGCATACGCAACCTTCTTGCCCTTCAAATCCTTCAGAGAATTCACCCCATGGGACTTCAATCCCATCACGCAATCTGCATTGCCTAAATGAGAAAAACAGAAAATGGAAGCCTGTCCCTGAATACACAGTTTATGGGCACCCGGTCCGATATAGGCCACATCAATAGAGCCAGATTCCATGGCATTGATCTCTGTGGGCCCGTCCTGAAAAGCATAAAGCTGGATGTCCAATCCCTGTTCTTCAAAATAGCCTTTGTTGATGGCTGTTGCCACTTCCCACAAGGATGCATAATTCTGCATATACGCCACACGCACCTGCGTGATTTCATTATATCCGGTTTCTTCTTCGGATGCCTCCGCCGCTGTCTCTGATGCAGTATCCGTCTCCTGTGTTTTCGACTGACCGCAGCCGGAAAGTGCACCTATGACCATCGCAGCCGTCAATACTGCTGCAAAAAATCTCTTTTTCATTGTCCCTCTCCTCCTAAGATATCAATATGATATGTTCATTATACCACATAACATCCTATACAACAATGACATTCCCGGTATCCTCAAGTCCCGGCACTTTGCGGTCCGTCAGAATGGTTGCCGACTGAAAAGCTCCGAAGGTCACGGAACTGACACTGCCGAATTTGTCATGGTCCGCCAGAACATAGCGGTCACGGCAGTGGGCCATAGCAATTTCCTTGACAACCGCCTCACTGGCTTCCGGTGTGGTAAATCCTGTTTTCTTCGTTACACCGTTGGCACCAAAAAACCCCTTGGTAAAATGATACTTGCGGATCATCTCCGTCGCCTGTGCTCCTACGATTGCTTCTGTGGAACTCTTCAGTTCACCTCCTACAAGCAGCACTTTCATTCCCATCTCTGCCAATTTCTGTGCATGCGCCACAGCATTGGTCACAAATGTTGCATTTTTCTCCGTTAGATAATCCAGCATATAACCTGTTGTCGTACCTGCATCAAGAAAAATAAAATCCTCCTGTTCAATCAGTCCGGCTGCATAGGCTGCAATCCTGCACTTTTCTTCCTTGTTAACTTCTACTTTCTGGGCAACTGTCGGTTCGCTGCCTGTCATAATACGCTCCATTGCAACGGCACCGCCAAAAACCTTGATCAGACGGCCGGCTTTGCCAAGGGCAGTGATATCCCGCCGCACAGTGGATTCCGAAGCATCCAAAAGATCCTTCAGTTCTGTAACAGTTACACTTCCTCTTTCATCCAGCATTCTTAAAATTGTTTCATATCGCTGCTCTGTCAGCATCATTTCACCTTCCTTTGCAGAACTCATCACTGAGTTCCGGTGCGGAGCATATAACAGATTGAAACTGTATCCCATCTGTTATAAAGATTGCGCCATCAGAAGATGACGCAATCGAAACCACATATTGTTAAACGTTTTCCTATTTTGTCTGTTTTGACTTCTTATATTCTTCGACATTGGTCTCAAGGATAATCTTACGAAGCGGAAGGATACTGCCCGGAGATACGGAAAGTTCATCGACACCCATGGCCAGAAAATCCTTTGTCAATGCCTGGTCAGCTCCTAATTCACCGCAGATACCACACCAGATGCCTGCCTTGTGGGCATTCTCAACGGTCATCTGAATCATACGAAGGACTGCCGGATGATGGGAATCAAAGAACTTGTCGAGTCTGGAATTCTGGCGATCAATAGCAAGTGTATACTGTGTCAGGTCATTGGTACCGATACTGAAGAAATCAACTTCCTCAGCCAGCTCTCTGCTCATCATCACAGAGGCCGGTGTCTCGATCATGATACCCTGTGCCGGATTACCGTATTCGATTCCCTGCTCTGTCAGTTCAGCCTTTACTTCTTCAACAATGGCTTTAATCTGACGGACCTCATCCACACTGATGATCATCGGATACATAATGTTGATGTTGCCGTAGACACTGGCTCTGAAAAGTGCACGCAGCTGTGTCTTGAAAATCTCCGGACGTGTCAGGCAGATACGGATGGCACGAAGACCCATTGCAGGATTCTCCTCTTTGTCCAGTTCAAAATAATCACACTGCTTGTCAGCACCGATATCCAGCGTACGGATGATGACTCTTCTTCCGGCCATAGTCTCCGCTACGGTCTTATAAATCTGGAACTGCTCTTCTTCTGTCGGATAATGATCCTGTTCCAGATAAATAAATTCGCTTCTGAACAGACCGATCCCGCCTGCATCATTCTGCAGTGCAATACCCAGATCCTTGATATTACCAACATTAGCATACAGCATCACTTTCTGACCGTCAAGTGTAATATTGTCCTTGCCTTTTAAAGTCTGCAGCAGACGTTTTTTCTCCTGCTCTTCCTGCTGTTTCTTCTGCATTTCTTCCAGCAGCGCCTCATCCGGATCAACATAAATCACTCCATTGGCACCGTCCACAATGCCAAGCTTTCCGTCAACTGTTTCATCCAGATCAATCTCAGTCCCGATCAGTGCAGGAATCGCCATGGTACGGGCAAGAATGGCTGTATGAGAGTTTGCTGATCCATGGGCTGTGACAAAGGATAATACTTTATCCTTGTCCAACTGAACGGTTTCTGATGGTGCCAGA
>JBNMJG010000116.1:0-4731 GCA_050873705.1 Coprococcus sp.
AACGCAATTCGGCTCAAGCCGACTCGCGTTTCGGGATTCCTTTTTTATATTTTTGAACCGCATTCGCAGGTTTATTGCTGCGTATCTGTCTCCGGCCATGGCAGGATTGCATTCTGGATTTCTGTCAGCGCATCTTCAGAAATGGTATACAGGCCATCATCGTTTTTGCTTAAAGTGATATCCAGTGTTTTGTCTTCGCCAAAGGTCATGTCTGCCAGATGACTTTCAAGAATGGTCAGTATACCATCAAGGTAAGTGTCATAATAAGCTTCTTCTGTCAGGTTGGCATAGGCAAAGGAGGCATTTTTTTCATTGAAAGAATGCACATAAGTCTGGATCGCGTCATAGTTGTCTGTGAGAATGTTCAGGGGACGGATGGTCAGCTGTACGGACAAGGTGCCGTCGTCGGATGATGTCCCGGCACTGGCCTCGTAGTTTGCGTTGGCATAGAGCTGGGTCAGAAGACCGGATATACGGTCAGTGGCCTCTTCGGATGGCCGTCCGGCACCGAAAGCTGTAAGAAATGCATCTGTGGATTCGGAAAGCCACTGATCTCTGTAAAGGGAGACGTCTGTCCGTGAGGTACCGGTGAAATCCATATAGGCGGTATAATCACCTTTGTAAAGGACATCCATGATGGATGTGAGATATCCCTGACTGTCAAAAGAACGGCCGCATCCGGTAAGCAGGATGACAAACAGGAAAAGGCAGGATAGATAATATTTAAATTTCATGAAAAACCTCCTCATTATAGTCCAACGCCAAGTATAGCATAAAATCAGAGATGATGTGAATAAAATACCATCATTTTACATAAACTTCTGAATAGAACAGCCTGACAGGTGCATCGGAGGGAGATATGGCTGAAAAAATGTGGCGGATAAGTATATGTATGATCATGGCGGTTTTATTATGTGCATGCGCCGGAAACACCAATATGGAGAAAAAGGTACGGGATCTGGATTTTACCGTTGTCAGCACAGCGGATATCAGCGAAGAATTGAAAAAGCATATTGATGAACGAAAAGAAGAAAGCTTTACATTGATTTACAGGGATGGGGAGGAGATGTATTTGATTGTCGGTTATGGCAGACAGTCAGGCGGCGGGTTCAGTATTCGTGTCAATGATCTGTATCTGGGAGAAAATGCAATCTGTGTCAGCACAACCCTGGAGGGCCCGGGAAGGGACAGAAGCACTGATGGAGAAACAGCGGAGGGCACAGTGTCATTCCCGTATATTGTTCTTAAAATGGAAACAATGGATGCTCCCGTCATTTTTGACATATAGGAGAAGTTTTATCTGGGTAAAATGCTGTCAGATTTTGAAGAAATTTGTGTATACAGCAGGATAATGTGCTAAAAAAATCGTGAAAATCCACAAAAAATATACGTATAATGAGAAAAATAAGTCTTTTTACTGTGCAAATTGACTTTTGTTAAAAAAAGAGTTAAAATTATTACAGGAGTTTTATACATTATTGCCAAACAGTAGTAAAAGTCCTTTGAAAGAGGTGAACGGATTTGCAGCAGAAGGATATTATGAATGTCAGGAGAGCGGTAGATGCCAACATTGGGCGCAGAGTACGTGTGAGAGCGAATAAGGGCCGTCACAAATACTCAGTGGCCGAAGGTGTGATCCAGGAGAGCTATCCAAGCATATTTACGGTAAGAATTCATGCGGACGAAGATAACGCTGAAAGAGTGGTTTCTTACAGTTACACAGATGTTCTGACCCGGGATGTGCAGCTGGTGATCTGCAAGTAGGCGGATCCCCTTTAATGGGTATGACAGATTTCATATAAAACGAATAAATCCTTTCTTACAGGCATATCAATAGGATATGGATGTGAGGAGGGATTTTTTATGTTGACAGAGAATGAAATGCTGCAGTCCATGCGTTTTAGGTCGGCAGTTTCGCTGCAGATTACCCTGGATCAGGACTATAATATCCCGGACAATAAGGCAGATATGGAGAAAATGGTTGTTGAGAACGGAGAAGTCCAGATACAGAATGTGAAGGTGATGCAGGATAAAATGCTTGTAAAAGGAAGTCTTTTCTGGCGAATTGCCTACCTGAAAGACAGACAGAGCTGTACACTGGATCATATGGAGGGCGAGCTGCCTTTTGAAGAGCTTGTCAATATGGATGGGGTAACAGAAGATGCAAGAATCCGAACGGACTGGGAGATGGAGGATCTTCGTGTGACAATGATCCACAGTCGGAAGATCAGCGTTCGTTCTGTCCTGAATCTCAAAGTCCGGGCATTTGCAATAGAAGAAATTCCGGCAGTGAGCGGATTTTCGGAATCGGATGCGAACAGGTGTCAGCGGATGGAGATATTGCCGGTGAGTCAGATCGCGGTGCACAAAAAGGATACGATCCGTATACGTGAGGAAGTGAATCTGCCGGGAAATAAGGCCAATATGGTTGAAATGATATGGGGTGAAGTACAGAATCGCAAAATGGATATCAGACCTCAGGATGAGAAGCTTTTGCTGAGGGGTGAATTGTCAGTATTTTTTCTTTATAGCGGAGAAAATGAAGAAAATCCTTTTGAATATGCGGAGGCGGAACTGCCATGGCATGCAGAGCTTCCATGCAGCGGCATGAGAGAAGATATGATCGTCAGCAGTCATTTACATAAAATCTCGCAGTCGCTGGAAATGAAAGCAGACATGGATGGGGAGATGCGGTCAGTGATGGCAGAGATGGTACTGGAAATTGATATGACGGCTTATGAAGAAAAGCAGGTGAATCTGGCGGCAGATGTTTACAGTCTGAAGACAAAGCTTACACCTGTTTATCGTGAGGCTGCTGTGGAGCATGTGCTCATCAGAAATCAGGCGGAGTGCAAGCTGTATGACAGACTGCGTATGCCGGGAGAGCATTCCGGAATTCTTCAGCTTTGTCACCCATGGGCGGAAATCCGGATGGATCGCCTGGAAGTGACAGAAGGCGGTATCCGGGCGGAAGGTGCTGCGGATGTGCATATCCTGTATGTGAACGAAGATGACCGGCTTCCACTTAACATTGCAGCGGCAATGATGCCTTTTTCCTGTGTAACTGAAACAGGCATACTGCCTGCTGGTGTGAATTTTGAGGTGCAGCCGTATCTGGATCAGATCAGTGCGGTGATGTTGGACGGTGATACCGCTGAAATCAAAATGACGATACGACTGGATACGCTTGTGTGGGAAACAAGGGAAAAGAAAGTGATGACAGATATTGAAGAGAGTGAGACGGATGATGATTATGTGGAATCCCTGCCGAATATGACCGGTTATGTGGTCAGAAAAGGGGATACCCTGTTTTTGTTGGGCAAGCGGTTCTGTACAACTGCAGAGGAAATTCAAAGGATCAATCATCTGGAAAAAGAGGATGTGTCAGAGGGAGATCGTCTGTTGATCATGAAGCATATGGCCTTTTAAAATATTGTCCATATTTGGAAAAAAAGGGTTGCAAAATCGGAGATTGTATTTTATTATTATATTGTATACACGATACACAAAGAAGTACAACAGATGGGGACATTTCCCAACTTTAAGTGGAATACGGGGGAATTGCAATGGATACAATCAGATTGAAAGCCAGAGCGAAGATCAATCTTGGACTGGATGTGGTCAGGCGCAGAGAAGATGGCTATCATGAAGTGAAAATGGTCATGCAGATGCTGAGGCTGTATGACCAGATTGATATAGAGAAGACACAGGAACCGGGAATCCTTGTCAGGAGCAACCTGTCTTTTCTTCCGACGGATGAGCGCAATATCGCCTACAAGGCGGCAAAGGTGATGATAGATCAGTTCGGACTGGAGCAGGGAGTCATCATCCGGATTGAGAAGCATATACCGGTGGCTGCAGGCATGGCAGGCGGCAGTACGGACTGTGCGGCCGTTTTGTACGGTATGAATAAGCTTTTCGGGCTTCGTCTGAATCAGAAGAAGTTAAGAGAGATCGGTGTGAAACTCGGAGCAGATGTCCCGTATTGTCTGATGAGACAGACTGCATTGTCAGAGGGCATCGGAGAGATCCTTACACCAATCTCACCGCTTCGGGACTGCCCGATCCTGATTGCAAAACCATCAGTCAGTGTTTCTACCAGACATGTCTATGAACACCTGAAGCTGGATGAACAGACAATGCATCCGGATATTGACGGCATTGTGACTGCGCTGGCGGATGGAGATCTCTATGGAGTGACAGACCGTATGGCCAATGTCCTTGAGACCGTGACTGTTCCTGAGCATCCGGTCATTGACGAGATCAAGAAACAGATGATGGCGTCCGGTGCGGTGAATGCTTTGATGAGCGGCAGCGGGCCGACAGTATTCGGAATTTTTGATGATGAAGAGAAGGCGAAGAAAGCCTGTGAAGATATGAAAGCAAGCGGACTGGCACGGCAGATTTATCTGACCAGACCGTTTAATCAGAAGATCAAAGATACACGTAAGAATAAGAGAAAGAGGTAGGCAGGATGAAAGACTTTGAAATGACAATTGATGAATATCTCCCATTAAGAGACGTTGTCTTTAATACACTGAGAAGAGCGATTCTTAAAGGAGAACTGGAACCCGGAGAACGTCTGATGGAGATCGCACTGGCGAATAAACTGGGTGTCAGTCGTACGCCGATCCGTGAAGCTATCCGTAAGCTGGAGTTGGAAGGCCTGGTAGTGATGATTCCGAGAAAGGGTGCGGAAGTTGCCCGTATCACAGAGAAGGATCTCCGCGA
>JBNMJG010000117.1:0-4723 GCA_050873705.1 Coprococcus sp.
CCCATATTCTCTACATTTCTCAAGAAAATATGCTTAAACACAGCATTCATTCCTAAAAATATAACCTTCTGCATGATTTTACCTCCATTGATCAATTCCCACTTCTTCAAATTCTGAGAACTCATCAATAATAATATAAAATGCGTCTAAACACTTCGGAAAAGGTGATAAAAAAGAAGACTATTCAAGCAGGTGCTTCTAGCTTGGCCAGTACTTAGATGCTGTTTTTTAGCATCTTATGTACTGCTGCCAAAGCTAGGCAGTGCGAACGTGCCTGCTGAATAGTCTTCTTTTTTATCACCTTATCGAAACATAAGGACGCATTTTATTCATTATTTTATTGATGATTTCTCGTCATATTAATGCCGTATTCATCGTACTGTGCGACATTTTCAAGAACACCTCGATCATCTGCCTTGGCGATCTGACCGTTTCTGTCCTTGAGGAATGTTCTGGATTTGCCAAGCATTGCCGGACCGTTGACGCAGCCGCCGACACATGCCATACCTTCAATAAAGTCTTCCGGAAGCTTACCGACTTTCAGAAGCATCAATGCTTTCTTGCATTCCAGTGCACCGCTGCAAGTCTTAACCTTCAGATCAACTTCCTTATTGGCTTCCTTGAATGTCTCGAGAACTGCCGCTGTTACACCGCCGGATACAGAGTACTGCTTACCAAACTTACTGCCCTGCTGCATGGTCTCTGTGCATTCCTCAGGATCAATATCCTTTGCTTCAAACATGCTGGCCAGCTCTTCATAAGTCATGGCATAATCTGCACCGCCGAAGGTAATAGAATCAATAACTTCGGATTTCTTGGCAATACATGGTCCGATGAAAACGCATACAGCATCCGGATGCATGGCTTTGATCAGACGGCCTGTGGCTGTCATCGGTGAAACAGTTGTAGACATATACTTGAGCACCTGCGGATAATGCTTCTTGATCAGAGATACGAAAGCCGGACAACAGGATGTTGTCATTTTCTCGCCGGCTTCATAGTGCTCCAGAAGCTCCTGACCTTCATTCTTTGAAACAAAATCTGCCCCCAGGGATACTTCATACATATCTCTGAAGCCAAGCTTCATAACGGCTTCACGGATCATACCGACGCTGACATCAGGACCGAACTGGCCTTCAATAGCCGGTGCCACCATGGCGTAAACCGGTGCACCGCTGTTGATCAGTTTGATCACATCCACCATAAATGAACGGTCTGATAATGCACCGAACGGACAATTAATGACACACTGACCGCAGTTAATGCATTTGTCCTCGTTAATAACAACAATGTTGTCCTCATCCATTGTAATGGCATCTACAGGGCAGCTGCGCTTACATGGCCGCATCAGATCGGCAATGGCATTGTAAGGGCAGGCCTCTGCACATTTGCCGCACTCTTTACATTTCTTATGGTCAATGACCGCATGGCCGCCTTCAAACTTAATGGCGCCAAAATTACATGCACCAAGACATTTTTTTGCCATACACATCTGACAGTTATTGGTTACATTAAATCTGTTGATCGGACAGCCTTCACAGGCAGCCTCGATCACCTGCACAATATTTTTGTTCATCTGGCCGGACATGGCAGAACGTCCCATGGCCAGCTGCACACGCTCACGGATGATCTCACGTTCTCTGTAAACGCAGCATCTGTAATGCGGTGTACGTCCCGGAATCAGCTTGTAAGGAATCTCATTGGCTTTCTCGTCCAATTCACCTGCAAAAGCCAGTCGGGCAACTTCTGTATTGACTTCAAATTTAATTTTATTAATATCAGTAATAAATGTTGTCTTCATACATATCATCCTCAATAATATTTAACACTGACTGTTTTTCCCATCTTCCTGCCTTCCTCAATGATCTTATCCACCAAACGCATGCGGATACTGAGATCAAATGGAAGACCTGCTGCCTGATGAGCCGGATTCATCGCTTCACCTACAAATAAATGTAAATGCGTACATCTCTCAATAATGAGTTTTGCCAGCTGTGAACCGCCATTCTTCTCATCAAGCCGTTTGAAAAACGACTGATTCTGCCGTCCTTCATTGTATTCATGCATCATACTCACTGCACGATTCAGTGTCAGAACACCTTCCGTCACAAGATCCAGTCCGTCGATCTCAGCAGTCGGAGGAATGTCCGGATCTTCGTAAATGAGAGATGCTTTAATTCTTTTATTCAGCACACGTGCTGCAATCGTGGCACTTGTACCGCCGCTGACAACATGCAGTCCCTGTGACCGCATAAATTCACGGATGGCACTTTCGTCATCATCACGTTTTGTCGGAGGACCTGTAAAAATATTCAGATCCATTCGTGCCGTCACTTTCGCCACAACAACGGTTGTATCGTCTCCCGGGCGCTGATGGTACAGCTGACTGCACTCATTGATCACATAGGACGCCAGGCGTGCTGCCGTCATCTTCGTATCATTAAAACGCTGCTGGATAAACTCGCCGACTCTCGTCCGCCCCCATCCAAAACCATACAGACCGCCAACGCCTGCATGAGTCACACCGTCACTCATCATCACAAAATAATCGTCTTCCTGAATGTTAAAACGATATTCTCTGATAATCTTGCCTGAAAGCTCCCGCTCTGTATGTTCAATCTCAAGCTTCTGACCGTCACGGATCACAATACAGGCCGGTGTATCATACTCCACCAGATAAGCACGTCCGTCTCTGAAAATCTGAAGGATCGCAAATGTTGAATAAGCCACCTGCCTTACTTTACAGATTGGCAGTGTCATGGCAATGGTTTCCACGCAGTCTTCAATGGTCTCGCCGTTTTTCAGCATCGTACCGAGAATCCTGGTAGTCAATGTGGACAAAATATTGGCCTTTACACCGCTTCCCATACCATCTGACAGAATGATAATATCAGCATCTGCTGTCTTAACGATCTCGACAGTATCACCGCAAAGTTCTTCTTCTCTTTTGTTCAGACTCTTGCTGCAGACATCCAGACTTACATTCATATCTTTATATCCTCATCACTGTCCATCAGTGTGTCTCTCAATTTGCGAAGGGTTGACTTCGTTTCAGCTGTTGTCTCACCGAGAAGCCCGGCGATCTCCTGAGCCACCATCATCTGTTTGTTGATAACATTCTGAGCCATAGCCACTGTGTCCAGTTTCACCTTCCGAAGCTGCTCCTGTTTGCGCACACCTTCAGTAATGTCTCGCATGATCACAAGGGCCTTTTCCTGCTCGCGCATGTAGATAATGTTCTGCATTGTCTTGATATGGTAGTCATCATAATCTACACGCTGATTAATAATACTTCTCTTTTCACGGAAAACCTTTTCAAAATATTCTGTGGAAATAAATTCCGATACCGGATGTCCCAGTGCTTTCTGCTGGGATACACCGAAGGCTACCTCTGCTGCATTGTTGAATTCGCAAATATAATAATCCTTATCCACAACAATGATCATACTTGGTGTCACTGCCAGAATAATATCAGACATACCCTTGGCCTGCTCATACATATACGGAATACACATGGTCAGCTGGGTTTTGCCGCGGTATACAGCAATGGCCTTGTCACGACATGTCGGAAAGCCGCAGGCACCGCAGTTCAATTCCTTCTCCGGTGAATCCTTGCCGATCTTTGATAAAATCGCACGGATCTGCTCATCCGACGGAACAATTCGTTTCTCACAGCGTGCTGTATATTCTTTGTATAAGCTGACACCTTCCGGAAGCGGAGGCAGTTTCGGTGCCTCATGTTCGTCCACTTTCTGGCTGACACTGATCTTGGATCTGAAACGGTCACGCTTCTTGCCGCCGGTCATCGGTCCATTGATGCAGCCGCCGGTACATGAATTCAGCTCAATGACACAGTTTTTGATCTCACCGTTGCGAATACACTCAAAAAGTTCCTCACATGGTCCGATACCGCTGACATATAATCTCTTATGCTTGTACTTACGGCCTTTTGCAGCCTTAATAGCAGAAAGAATACCTCCGCTGACAGCAAATAAACGCATCACCTTCGGATCCATACTGTCCATATGGCTGCTTGGACATTCCGGAATCTTGATCTGCTCACTTCTGAGCCAGTCACGCAAAGTCGCAAAATCCAGAACCGCATCAATGACGCCCTTTGTTCTGGGATCCTTCAGCGCATCACCACCGTCAGAAACACATGGACTGATATAGATAATCTTCGCATCCGGCCCATACTGCGCTCTGAGCATTCTTGCATGTGCAATAGCCGGTGTTACGACAGGTAAAAGGTACGGAAGCATATCCGGATGATACTTTTCGATCAGGTTATTGATGGCTGAACATGATGATGTCAGAAGAACCGCATCCATATCCGATCTGTCACAATAATCCATATACGCCTGAACCACATAGCCCGCTGCTTCTGCTGTCTCATGTACATATGTAAATCCCAGTTGATGAAGGGCTGCCGCCATCTGATTCGGATCAGCATCTCCAAATACACCAAGGTACGCCGGTGCCAAAGAAACAACCGTCTTCTCGCCGTTCTTCACCATGGACTTGATCCACTGAATATCTTTGATAAATGTAATGGCATTCTGTGGACAGGCCTCCAGGCACTGACCGCATTCCACACACTCTGAAGCAACAAATTGTGCATGTTCATCCTTGATACGGATGGCCTTTACTTCACACAAACGGACACATTTATAACAATCCTTGCACTTTGCCTTTCTAAATCCAATGACGCCCAATCTTAAAG
>JBNMJG010000118.1:0-4686 GCA_050873705.1 Coprococcus sp.
GAAGCTGCTGAATACGAAGCTCAGGATAAGAAACGTAAAGAGGGTATTGATGTAAGAAACGATGCAGATGCAATGGTATTCCAGACAGAAAACGCTCTCAAAGAAGTTGGCGACAAGATCAGTGCAGACGACAAAGCAAAAGTTCAGGCTGAGATCGATAGTTTAAAGGCTGCCATCGAGAAGACAAACATCGAATCCATGACAGATGCAGAAATCGATGAACTGAAAGCCGGCAAGGAAAGACTGATGAATGTTGCACAGCCTGTCTTCACAAAGATGTATGAAGCTCAGAACCCTAATGCAGGTGCAGGCCCACAGGCAGGTCCACAGGGCGATGCTGGTCAGCAGAGCTACCAGAACAACAATGATGATGTTGTTGATGGTGACTATACAGAAGTCTAAAATTGACGTATAATAGATAAGGCTTGTAAGAGAGTCTTGAATGAATAAATAAACACAAAGGCGAAAAGTGAAGTGGTGACACTTGACTTTTCGCCATTTCCAAGCATAGAGGGAGAATCTCAGATGGCAGAGAAAAGAGATTATTATGAAGTCCTTGGCGTAGATAAGAACGCAAGCGATGCCGAGTTGAAGAAGGCCTATCGTAAATTAGCGAAGAAATACCATCCGGATACCAATCCTGGAGATAAAGAAGCCGAGGCTAAATTTAAAGAAGCTTCCGAGGCATATGCTGTATTAAGTGATGCAGACAAGAGAAGACAGTATGATCAGTTTGGCCATGCAGCCTTTGAGCAGGGCGGCGGTGCCGGCGGATTCGGCGGCTTTGACTTTGGCGGAGATATGGGCGACATATTCGGTGACATATTTGGCGATCTTTTTGGCGGCGGCGGAAGTAGAAGCAGAAGAGCTTACAATGGTCCAATGCAGGGTGCCAATGTGAAGATCAACATGCGGATCAGCTTTATGGAAGCTGTTTTTGGTGTTGAGAAGAACATCGAGATTGGCTACAAAGAAGAATGCGAAACATGTCACGGAACGGGCGCGAAGCCTGGCACACAGCCTCAGACATGTACAAAGTGTAATGGCTCAGGTCAGGTTGTGTATACTCAGCAGTCACTTTTTGGTCAGGTGCGTAATGTTCAGACCTGTCCGGAATGCGGCGGTTCAGGTAAAGTTGTTAAAGAGAAGTGTCCGAAATGTGCAGGTCAGGGTTTCAAGAAGATCCGCAAGCCTTTGAAGGTGACAATTCCTGCAGGTGTTGATAACGGTATCAGTGTCAGAGTTGCAGGCTTTGGTGAACCGGGTAAGAACGGCGGACCAAGAGGTGACTTATTAGTCGGTCTGCAGGTAGACAGTCATCCTATTTTCCAGCGTCAGGATTATGATATTTTCTCAACTGTTCCTATTTCATTCGCGGATGCAGCACTTGGCGGGGATATTAAGATCCAGACATTGGATGGTGAGATCACACAGACAATCCGTCCGGGTACACAGACAGATACACGTATCAGATTAAAGGGAAAGGGTGTTCCTTCCAGAAGAAACAAGAACCTGCGTGGTGATCATTACGTGACACTGATCGTTCAGGTACCTGAGAAACTGAATAATGAACAGAAAGAACTTCTTCGCAAGTTTGATGATGCCATGAAGGGCAAATACAAACCGGAAGAAAGCGAAGGAAAAAAGAAAAAATCTTTCAAAGAAAAAGTCGAAGAGAAATTAAAAGAGACCTTTGAAGATTAAGTCAGAACAAAATATCACAGGGCTTTTGGAGTTCCGTAAAACGGAATTTCAAAATGCCCTTTTGTGCGTTAGAATAGAACTTGTATAGAATCGTATAGAAAATATAATCGCATGTAAAAGGAGAACGAAGAATATGAAATGGAATAAATATCGTATGAAGACAACCACAGAAGCAGTGGACCTGATCAGCTATACATTAGGTGAAATGGGCATTGAGGGAATTGAGATTGAAGATAAGATCCCTCTTTCAGAAGAAGATAAGAAGAAAATGTTTATTGATATTTTGCCTGATCTGGGTGAAGATGATGGCGTTGCGTATGTTTCGTTTTATATTGAACCTGAAAAAGATCATGCAGAAACACTGCAGGAAGTAACAGAGGCAGTTAAGGAGCTGGCAGATTTTGTAGATATCGGTGAGGCATCTATTGAGAAATCCGAAACTGCAGACGTGGATTGGATGAACAACTGGAAGAAGTTCTGGAAACCTTTTAAGGTTGATGATAAGATCATTATCAAACCGACATGGGAGAAGCTTCCTGAGGATACAACAGAGGATACCCTTGTGGTAGAACTGGATCCGGGTACTGCCTTTGGTACTGGCATGCATCATACAACCCGCCTTTGCATTACACAGATGAAGAAGTATCTTCAGAAAGGACAGAAACTATTTGATGTAGGCTGCGGCAGCGGTATCTTATCCATCATTGGACTGATGCTCGGAGCCGGTGAAGCCATGGCAACAGATGTGGATCCGAATGCGGTTGCAGCTGCCATTGAGAATGCGAAGGTCAACCATATCGATATGAGCAAATATGATGTCAAAGCTGGTGATATTATCACAGATGCGGATTTCAGACATGCCTGCGGTGAGGAGAAGTATGATCTGGTACTGGCCAATATCCTTGCAGATGTCATTATACCGCTTTCGGGTGTGATCAAAGACAATATGAAGCCGGGTGCATTGTTTGTTTCCTCCGGTATCATCAATACAAAGGAAGATGCTGTGAGAGAAGCATTGCTGTCCAATGGCTTTGAAATCCTTGAAGTGACACATTCCGGTGACTGGGTTGCATTTACAGCCAGAAAATAAACGGGGTTGAATATGCAGTCCGTTTCATGCTATAATGGCAAAAGCGCCATAAAGTTACGTGAACAGTTTAAGATGGAGGGAGTGCAGGAATGCCTAGATTTTTTGTAGGGACAGATCAGATTAGTGATAAGGATATTGTGATCACAGGCACAGATGTCAATCATATCAGGAATGTACTGAGGATGGCACCGGGTGAAGAAGTGACGGTCAGCGATGGTCAGGGAATGGATTATTTCTGCAAAATCGCAGAATTGACAAAGGAAGAAGTGCGTCTGGATATTATTGACAGCTGGCATTCTTTTGTGGAACTGCCTGCGAAGATTTATCTGTTTCAGGGACTGCCAAAGGCGGATAAGATGGAATTGATCATCCAGAAGGCAGTAGAACTTGGTGTTTATGAGATTGTCCCGGTTGCAACGAAGCGGGCAGTTGTGAAGCTGGATGCGAAGAAGGAAGAGAAGAAGCGCCTTCGCTGGCAGAGTATTGCTGAAAGTGCAGCAAAGCAGGCCGGAAGAGCCCTGATTCCTCAGGTTGCACCGTGTATGAATTTTGACAAGGCACTCAGGATGTGCAATGGATTGGATGCGGCATTGATTCCTTATGAGAAGGCAGAGGGGATGCAGCATGCCAGAGATCAGGTGCGTGCACTTCACGGTAAGCATTCAATCGGCATATTCATAGGACCGGAAGGCGGATTTGAAGAAAGTGAGATTGAAGCAGCCAGAGCGGCAGGTGCCGTTCCAATTACCCTTGGGCACAGAATTCTGAGAACGGAGACAGCCGGACTGACAATGCTTTCCATTTTGATGTTTGAACTGGAAGAGGATTAAGGTTTATATGGAAATTTATATGGATAATGCTGCAACAACCAGAGTGTATCCGGAGGTTGTACAGCTGATGAACAAAATTATGGAAGAAGATTACGGCAATCCTTCTTCTCTGCATATGAAGGGCGTTGAAGCAGAACGTTATATCCGCCATGCCAGAGAGATTCTTGCCGGTATTCTGAAAGTCGAAGAGAAGGAACTGATTTTTACTTCGGGCGGAACAGAATCCAATAACCTGGCGATTATCGGCGGGGCACTGGCGAATCAGAGAGCAGGCAAGCATCTGATCACGACCCGTGTGGAGCACGCATCTGTATACCAGTCAATGATGTTTTTGGAACAGATGGGTTTTGAAGTCACATGGCTGCCTGTGAATGAATATGGTCTTGTGGATCTTCAGACATTGAGAGAAGCCATCAGACCGGATACCATTCTCGTGTCTATGATGTGTGTGAACAATGAGATCGGCACCATTGAGCCGATCGCAGACGCTGCCGCCATCATCAAAGAGTGCAATCCTTCCACACTATTTCACGTGGATGCGATTCAGGGATTCGGGAAAGTTGTTTTACACCCGAAGAGAATAGGCGTTGATATGTTATCTGTCAGCGGTCACAAGATTCACGGTCCTAAGGGCACCGGATTTTTGTGGGTACGGGACAAAGTAAAGGTTCAGCCGTTAATTCTCGGCGGCGGTCATCAGAAAGGGATGCGCTCCGGCACGGAGAATGTACCCGGTGTGGCAGGAATGGCCAAAGCGGCTGAAATTGAATATACAGATTTTGAAAATAAACTGGCTTATCTTTATGGGATACGCAGTTATTTTATAGAAGAAATAGAAAAACTTGAAGGGACGGTTGTGAATGGCGGAAGAAGCCGGGGCGGTTTAAACCAGCCGGCAGCTGAACATCCGGAGGCCTGTGCGGCACCCCATGTGGTCAGTGTCAGCTTTCAGGATATTCGTGCGGAGGTGCTTTTACATGCCCTTGAGGAAGCGAAGATCTATGTATCCAGTGGGTCGGCATGTTCATCCAATCATCCGGCGATCAGCGGTACATTAAAGGC
>JBNMJG010000119.1:0-4632 GCA_050873705.1 Coprococcus sp.
AACTGCTTGTGCAGGAAGAGGTTTATACCAATGTCAGCAGACTGATGGAAATTAACAAAGAAAAAGAGGCATTGGATGAAGAACAGCTGACGCTGATGGAATTATGGGAAGAATTGGAGGCGGATGGTGACAGCCTGGATTAAGGGCTGCCACATCTGCCGTCTAAGCATTCCGGAAGATGGAAAAATCCCCATCCCTGATAGGATTTCGGGTAATTGAGAGGCCGTGCGCTTTTTAAAAGACAGCGCTTGACCTCTTTGTTCGTTAAATCAGGATATTGATCAAGAATTAAAGCAATACCGCCGCTGACAACAGGGGATGCCATGGAGGTGCCGCTGCGGATGGTGTAGGGGTGCTCCCTGTGGTTTCCGCAGGAGCAGATCTGAAATCCCGGTGCAAGTATCTCGGGTTTGCAGATGCAGTTTTTTGTGGGCCCTCTTCCGGAGAAAATACAGCTGCTCTTCTGCCCTACAGGCGAGAATATCTCCGGTGCGGTACCGACAGTGATCACCTTCCGGCTTGTTCCCGGGGATGTGATGCTTCCGAGGGCCGGACCATTATTACCGGCAGCAGCGACGACGACTAATCCGTGATCCCATGCATATTCTACGGCATCTGTCAGCATCCGGTTTTCTGTGGTGAGGGGATTTACTTTGGCACCAATGGAAATATTCATAATGCGTATATGGAAACGGTCCCGGTGCTTGACGGTCCATTCAATGGCCCTGCAGACAGTTTCTGCTGTACCATTGCCGTGATGATCCAGAATCTTCAGGATGATCAGATGGGATTTAGGGGCCATTCCCATATATCTGCCTTTGGATAAATAACCATTTCCGGAGATAATACCGGCAATATGCGTGCCGTGCCCGTTGTCGTCGTAAGGCGTTTCGCGGTAATTTACGAAATCACGGAATACACGGATCCGGTTGTCTGGGCTGTTAAAATCCGGATGGGGATAAATGCCGCTGTCTAAGACAGCAATACCGATGCCAAAACCATAGAGACCGCGCTGGTAGGCAAATCCTGCACCGGTGCGATGTCTGACATTGTTCAATGTGGACTCCGGATAATTTTAGTTACTATTATATATACGAAAAAGCAGAGACATGGTGTCTCTGCTTTTTCGTATATATAATTTGAATCAGGTAGATTATTTGTTGGCGTAAACAATGCCTTTCTTGCTGTCGATTGTAACGAAAGCGCCCTGCTTCAGAATTTCTGTAGCACTCTTTGCTTCAAGGAGTACAGGAATATCAAGGCTCATACCGACAACTGCTGCATGGGATGAAAGGCCGCCTTTTTCAACGATCAGAGCGGATGCTGTACGAAGCTGAGGCATCATCTCGTTGGTTGTTTCGTTGATTACGATGATATCTCCAGGTTTGTAGCTGCGAAGCAGTTCACTGGCTGTTTTGCATACGCAGAGATTACCGGAAACAGTTTTGTCATTAATGCTCTTGCCCTTTAAGAGAACATGGCCGACAACATGCACTTTGATGAGGTTTGTTGTACCGGAAACACCGAGAGGTACACCGGCTGTAATAACCACAACTTCACCCTGCTGAACGATACCTGCTTTTTCGGCAGTCTCAACAGCCAGATCAAAGAGCTGGTCTGTGTTCTTCTCAAGCTGGCACATCATGATCGGTGTAACACCCCAGGAAAGATTCAGCTGACGATATGCTTTCTCATCCATAACACAGGCAACAACCGGGGATTCAGGACGATATTTGGAAACCATACGGGCAGTGAAACCGGACTTTGTAACACTGATGATGGCAGATGCGTTTAAATCCATAGCTGTTGTGCAGCATGCATGGGAGATCGCATTTGTAATATCAGGGTTAACAAGTGTTGTTCTCTCTTTGAAACGTTTGCGGTAGTTGATGGAAGCTTCTGTGCTTTCGGCAATCTTCACCATTGTCTGAACAGCTTCGATCGGGTAAGCGCCGGCTGCTGTCTCACCGGATAACATGATGGCACTTGTGCCGTCATAGATGGCGTTGGCAACGTCAGTTGCTTCTGCACGTGTCGGGCGAGGATTCTTCATCATAGAATCAAGCATCTGTGTTGCTGTGATAACAACTTTGCCTGCTTCGTATACTTTCTTGATGATCATCTTCTGGAGAACAGGGACATCTTCGAATGGGATTTCAACACCCATATCACCACGTGCTACCATGATACCGTCAGATACGCGGATGATCTCATCAATATTCTGAACACCCTGCATATTCTCAATCTTGGAGATGATCTTGATTGCTTCGCCATTGTGATCTTCAAGGATCTTGCGGATATCAAGGACATCCTGTGCGCTTCTTACAAAAGATGCAGCAATGAAATCGTAATCATTTTCTACAGCGAAAACGATATCATCATAATCTTTCTGGCTGATATAAGGCATTGTCAGATGACAGTCAGGAACATTGACGCCTTTGTTATTGGATACGGCACCGTTATTTAAGGCACGGCAGATAATATCTGTGTCTGTCTTTTTGACAACAGATAATTCGATCAGACCGTCATCGATGAGGATTCTGCCGCCGACCTGTACGTCGTTAACAAGATTCTTGTATGTGATGCTGACGATATCCTGTGTACCTTCCACATCTCTTGTTGTCAGTGTAAACATGTCACCTGTGTGAAGTTCGATCTTATTGTCTTTGAACTTGCCGACACGGATTTCAGGACCCTTTGTATCCAGCAGTGCAGCAACAGGAAGGTTTAAATCTGTTCTGACTTTCTTGATGATATTGAGAGTTGCAAGATGGGATGCATGATCACCATGGGAAAAATTCATACGTGCAACATCCATACCATTTAACATCAGCTGTTTAATCTTCTCTTCACTATTTGTTGCAGGACCGAGTGTACATACGATTTTGGTTTTTCTCATTATTATTATTTCTCCTTTTGTTGTCAATCATTATTAGTAAAATAGTATTTGTCTTGAAGATCCAAGTCGGATTACATCTGGTAGATGCCCTTTTGCTTGAGTGCTGCAATAGCGGCAACAACAGTGGCTTTGTCTTCTTTGTAAGTAACGCCATACCATTTGTCATTGGAATGCAGGACCTGAACCGTTGCCTTGTCATCAGCTAACAGACTGCTGACAACGGAAGGCAGAAAATATTCTGATTTGAGCGGATTCTTCGGCATCTCATTGGCCAGAAAATCACTGAACTGCTCTTTCAGTTCTTTCATAAAGCTGGATGTAAAACCCCACATGTTCATAGAAACACGTTCATCCGGTGAAATCGGGATCAGAGTCTTGCCGTCATCCTTGGAATAGGCGGCACCATCCGGTGTCATGACAATATAAGTACGTTCACAGATACCAGTCAGATAACCATCTGCATCAACGGTGCAGACACCACGGGATACATGTCCATTCGCTGTTAATGTATTGCCGAGGCGATAGCCCACCATTGTATATCTGTATTTGCTGTCATCTTCATGGGAGATCAGATAATCATAGATCATCTTGAATGCTTCAGGACCATAATAATCATCTGCGTTGATCACAGCAAAAGGTCCATCAATGATGTCCATACAGCTAAGAACAGCATGCCCTGTTCCCCATGGTTTTATTCTGCCTTCAGGCACTGAGAATCCTTCCGGAATATTCTCCAGCTCCTGAAAAACATAAGCGACTTCCATAAGTCCTTCAGCTCTCCTGCCGATGGTTTCACGGAAAATCTGTTCATTCTCACGTTTAATAATAAAGATAACCTTTTCAAAACCTGCACGGACAGCGTCATAAATTGAAAAATCAATAATGATATGTCCGTCGGAATCGATTGGGTCAATCTGCTTTAATCCGCCGTAGCGGCTGCCCATACCGGCCGCCATAATTACGAGTACCGGTTTTTTCATTTGTCAGTTCCCTCCCTGTATTAGTCCGTCCGCAACTGCTAACGATGAGACTAAATAATGATGTCTGCTTTTTGCAGTTTTCTTCAGAGCTATTTTATCATAACAAGTCTGAAAATTCACCTACTTTGTGAAAAGTTTTTCAATTCTGTTCAATAATAACTACGATTGGCCTTTTCAATGATGTTTATCAGTGGTTCATTCAGCATATCGGATAAAATGAGCAGTGATCCCATTGACGGTTTGCATATTTTTGTTTCCCATAAATGGATTGTATTGGTACTTACGCCGAGACGCTCGGCTAATTCCTGTTGTGTAATATTGTTTCTGACACGATAAGATTTTAATGCATAACCCAATTCTGTCATTTGGCTGTCAAGAATCATGAATATTTCCTCCTCTTCATTATGTAACTGCATGCAGCAGTTTTGATTTCTTACAATGTATGCCTTTGCTGGCTTTCGGATAGCATCATTCTATCACAGAGGAAATAAAAAACATGTCGAAACAGAATAGGTATTCCAATAAATTATTTATTTTCTTTCAGCTTTTTGATCAAATATAAGACAGGGGGTGTGTTTTTGCGGTTAAAAGCGTCAATTTTCATGATAGAAAAATATTTCGGAGGAAGGGTCTGAAGGTAAGCTTCCACGGAGGCCTTTTCATTTGCACCGCCCGGATGTCCGTAATAAGAAAGAACGGCACCGCCGCCTCCGGCTTCTGTTATGGAAAGGGCTGATTCAAGTGCCTGGAGGG
>JBNMJG010000120.1:0-4616 GCA_050873705.1 Coprococcus sp.
AACAACATTCGCCATCTCTTTATTGCAGAATTCCATGATCTCATCATTGAGCAGAACGCCGTTCGTTGTCAATGTAAATCTGAAATTCTTGTCATGGATCTTCTCCTGCTCACGGCCATACTGAACCAGTCGTTTAACAACATCCCAGTTCATCAAAGGCTCACCGCCGAAGAAATCCACTTCCAGATTGCGTCTGTTGCCTGAATTGGCAATCAGGAAATCCAGTGCCTGTTTGCCCACTTCATAGCTCATGATGGCACGTCTGCCATGGTATTCGCCTTCTTCCGCAAAGCAATAGCGACAGGCCAGATTGCAGTCATGGGCGATATGAAGACATAACGCCTTGACAACTGTCTTTCTCTTCTTGAAATCAATGATATAATCTTTATAAATATCTTCTGTAAAAAGGCTTTCTTCTTTAACTAAAGTCTCAATCTCTTCAAAAGCTTCTTCCATATCTTCCTTCGGATACTTTGAAGCAAGCATTTCCATGATCTCAGACTTCTCATGGCCTTCATATAACTCAATGATATCGTAAACCACATCGTCAACCACATGGATGGCACCGCTGTTGATATCCATGACTATATTGTAACCATTACTCTTATACTGGTGAATCACTTACATTCTCCTAACTCTCTTATTCTACTTTATAACTTTGTAACTGCTCAGAATCAGCTGTCATAAACTCCTGACTCCGAGTAGTCAAAACGCTCCTTCAACATGAACAAGCAGCGATTTAGAAGTCCTAAACCGCTGCTCATAATATTGGCTGAATCATCAGCAATCAGGTCTGATTATTTGTTGTTCTCGCAGCTCTGATTACCTACTGTACAGGAAGTCTTGCATGCAGACTGACATGAAGTCTGGCACTCGCCGCATCCGCCTTTGACCATGCTCTGTTTCATAGATCTGGTGTTCAATGATTTGATACGTTTCATTATGTACTCCTCCTTCAATTATGAACTTGAAATATTATAACATACTCATTTCCATTTTTAAAGCTCTTTTTGAAAAGATGCATGCATTATATCAAATAATTTCTATTTTTTTACTCAATCCACCCCATTCTCTGTGTGAAACAACGATTTTTCTTCCTGTATTCCAACTAAAAAACTGCCGCACTATTTTCAAAAGCCGCTTATCCAAGCATGCCTCCCAACATCCCGCTGCCAAGGCAAAGCAGCACAAAAGGCAGACAGAACTGCCATTCCGAAGCAGCTATGCCCCCAAATGCCACTGAAATCAGACACAGGATCACATAATACACCGCCCCGGATATCATTCCCCACAAAAACCGTCGGCACTCCATGCGATGCCCTGCGTAAATGCCCCCGGTCAAAACTGACAAAACCGTAATCACATATCCCGAAATACTGACCCTGCTTTGTCCCTCTCCTACCGCCAGAAAAATCAATGCCGCAAGCACTATTCCAATTACCGAGACCACTGCACTGATCAGCCATGCGGCAGCCAGCACCCGGATCCCTCCCATACCGCCGGATACCGCACCCGACTTCTTTTCCATCCAAAAATCACTCCTCACCCCAACACTATCCATAAAATATATGCTCTGCGTCCATCAAAAAGACATCTGGCTTTTTATCCGTAAATGGCATACAATAGAATAGACCTAATAGAAATATCTTTTTATATCAGCTGCCGATAAACAGTTGTGAAAAACGTCAACTCGAAAGGAGAACTTTATGGATAGAATTGATTTGCACACTCACTCTACTGCCTCTGACGGCAGTATGACCCCTTCAGAACTTGTTCATCACGCTGCTGCCTGCGGTCTGCGCGCAGTTGCTTTGACGGATCATGATACAACAGCCGGCCTTTCTGAGGCACAGGAAGCCGCCGACGCCATCGGCATTGAACTTGTTCACGGCGTTGAACTGGCCACCTGGCAGGACAAGACAGAACTCCACATTGTCGGACTTGATATCAATGAACGTGATCCGCAGTTTCAGGAAGCTATGGCACGCATGCAGCAGATCCGAGAAGACCGCAACAATCAGATGATCGCCCGCATGCAGGCTGCCGGTGTGGATATCACTCCTGAAAAACTTCATACCAAAGAAGGCACCGGTGTTTTAACCCGTGCCAACTTTGCCGGTTATCTACTGTCCGTTGGTTTTGTCAAAAGCATCAAAGAAGCCTTTGACCGCTATCTTGGTGACGGCAAACCTTTCTACATTCCCCGGACTAAGACATCACCCAAAGATGCCATTGAGCTTATCAAACAAGCTGGCGGCATTCCTGTTCTCGCCCATCCGATGCTCTATAAGCTCGGCAAAGACACCCTCGAGAAATATGTCAAGATGATGACCGACTGGGGACTGGAAGCTATGGAAGTCTACTATTCCACCAATACCCCTTCCGATGACCTTTACCTCAGCCATCTGGCCAACCGTTATCACCTCAAGTATTCCGGCGGTTCAGATTTTCACGGCACTTATAAACCGCATATCCGGATCGGCACCGGCAAAGGCCGCCTCGTCGTTCCTTATGATATTCTTGAAAAACTGAGAGCCTGACCCATTTACAGCTTATTTTTTATATTTTATCCGTCAAAAACAATTAGACAGCCCTGTCTAATCCATCTAAAACGGCATTTCTCGCTTTGTGTCGTTGTATTCCGGAAGATATCAGGGTATGCTCTCAATGAAAGGAGGTTAACATCATGGACCAGAAAAAAATAGGCCTTTTTCTCAAAGAACTCAGAAAAGAAAAAGGACTGACCCAGGGACAGCTGGCAGAACATCTGAATATGTCAGACAGAACCGTTTCCCGGTGGGAAACCGGCACGACTCTGCCTGATCTGTCCGTACTTATTGAACTTGCAGACTTCTATCATGTTGACATCCGTGAAATCATTGACGGAGAAAGGAAAAGCGAGACTATGAATAATGAAATGAAAGAAACACTGATCAAAGCAGCACAATATGCCGAAGAAGATAAACAAACACACCTGAACCACATGCACAAAATCATAAGCGCCCTGATATCGGGCTTTGGATGTTTTCTTATCCTGTCAGCCTTCACTGTTTTTCCAAGTGAAAGCGGATGGGGCGTCAAATTCGCTATACTCGGTGCCATTCTGGTCAGCATCGGTATATTCCGCGTACTGTCCAAACACCGCCTGCTTATCTCAATCGGCATCTTCATACTCCTCATCATCGGTATGATTCTCATGGACTTCGCCAGCGTCTGCTATATCCGACAGGCCCCAAGATTCTCCTATCTGACAGACTATAGCGGCAGTGCCATCACCTACCATGCCCCATTCTACACCGTCACCAGACAAAACCCGGACACCCCGGAAGAACACTGCCAAATCAAAATCGGCAACACCATATTTTAACCATACCGTCTAATGATATACACCCTCTGCTGCCGACTTCGATAAGCCAAAACAGCTGCAGCTTATGAATAGATTCACACGCAGGTGCTTCTAATGCGGCTGGTACTTAGGTGCCGTCTTTTGGCACCTTACGTACCACTGCCAGCAGTAGGCAACGCAAGTGTGCCTGCGTTGAACTATTCATAAGCTGCAGCTGTTTGGTCGTTCGAAGCGGCAATGTCGCCAATGCCGTTGCATACCAGTCTCGGTCTATACGGGAATTCTTCGATCATCCCCGGTGTTGTCACCCCTGACAGTACCAGCACTGTATCCAGACCGGATTCGATACCCGCAACGATATCTGTATCCATGCGGTCACCGATGATGGCTGCATCCTCTGAATGTACCCCGAGGATCCTGAGTCCTGTACGCATCATCAAAGCATTCGGTTTGCCCACATAATAAGCCTGCTTGCCTGTTGCCAGTTCAATCGGTGCCATCAATGCTCGGCAGGCCGGAACAATGCCGCCCTCCACAGGACCGGTCAGGTCATAGTTTGTGCCGATCAGACGGGCACCTTCATTGACAAATCTTGTTGCTTTGACAATATGGTCATAGCAATAATTATCTGCTTCACCGATGATCACATAATCCGGATGGATTTCATTCACTGTAATACCGGCATCATACAAAGCATTCTGAAGACCGTGTTCGCCAACCGCATAAGCTGTTGCCTCCGGTGTCTGTGTTGAAATAAATGCTGCCGTTGCCAGTGCGCTTGTATAAAAATGGCTCTGATCCACATCAAGTCCCATCCATTCCAGTTTCTTCTGAAGTTCCTTCGGTGTATAACGGCTTGAATTTGTCAGAAAAAGGAATTCCTTCTTCTCCTGATACAGCCATTCCACAAACTCCTTTGCTCCCGGAAGCAGACGGTTGCCATGATAGATCACACCATCTATATCAATAATAAAACCTTTTTTTGCTCTTAACTGTTCCATATGAACCTCCTTCCCGCCGGTCCATACCATACCGGCCGTTCAACTTTTTAACATTTTATCTACCAGTTATATTATAAACTGATTTTAACAACGTACTATCAATCCAGGCTAAAGATAATGTAAAAATAATGTAAAAAGGTGTGGAAATCATTCTCTGATCTCCACACCTTCGTGCAATCTCTGATAAATCTTCGATTATTCTTCTTCGTTTGCTTTTTCAACGCTGACAATAGCTTCTTTCTGCATTGGGATACGGCAATGTCTGTCAC
>JBNMJG010000121.1:0-4614 GCA_050873705.1 Coprococcus sp.
GTCAGTGGCAGAGAACCTTTTTATCGGACGTGAACCGAGAAAGTTCGGTTTTATTGACTGGCATACAATGAATAGGAAATCAACAGAGCTCTTGAAAAGTCTGGATATTGATGCAAGAGCAACTGATAAATTAGAGGAATGTTCTTTGGCTAAGCAGCAGATGATCGCTATTGCCAGAGCGGTAGATATGAAGTGTCAGGTTCTGATTCTGGATGAACCGACATCTTCTCTGGATGATGAAGAAGTTGAGAAGCTTTTCGTATTGATGAGACGTCTTCAAAAAGAGGGTGTTGGTATTATCTTTGTTACTCATTTCCTTGAGCAGGTCTATGCGGTCTGCGACCGGATCACTGTTCTTCGAAATGGTACACTGGTTGGTGAATATCCTGTAAAAGAACTGCCTAGAGTAGAACTGGTTGCCAAGATGATGGGCAAGAACTTTGATGATCTGGCAGATATCAAGGGAGATCATAAAGCCCTTGAGAAGTTTGAACCGGTTATCGAAGCAGAACAGGTTGGAAGAAAAGGCAGCATCAAGCCATTTGACTTTGTTGTCAACAAAGGTGAGGTTGTGGGCCTGACAGGTCTTCTGGGTTCCGGACGTTCCGAACTGGTTCGTGCCATTTACGGTGCAGACAAGCCGGATACAGGTAAGATCAAGGTCAACGGCAAGGAAGTGAAGATCAATTCTCCGCTGGATGCCATGAAACAGGGTATGGCTTACCTGCCTGAGGACAGAAAGAAAGACGGTATCCTTGCTGATCTGTCTGTACGTGAGAATATCATTATCGCACTGCAGGCTAAGAGAGGTATGTTCCATCCGATGAGCAGAAAAGAGATGGAGGAAGCCGCAGACAAATATATCGATATGCTGCAGATTAAGACAGCCAGCAGAGAGACACCGATCAAGAGTCTTTCCGGCGGTAATCAGCAGAAGGTTATCATCGGCAGATGGCTTTTGACCAATCCGGATTATCTGATTCTGGATGAGCCGACACGAGGTATCGATATCGGTACAAAGACTGAGATCCAGAAACTGGTGCTTGACCTGGCGGACCAGGGCATGGCCGTTACATTTATTTCTTCCGAAGTTGAGGAAATGCTTCGTACATGTTCACGTATGGGCGTTCTCCGAGACGGCAAGAAGGTCGGCGAGATTTCCGGCGACCAGCTGACCCAGGAAGGCGTTATGAAAGCAATAGCAGGAGGTGACAGCAATGAATAAGGATTCGATTAAGAAAATAACATCCATGCGTTTGTTTTTGCCAATCGTATGTCTGGTTGCTGTTTTATTAGTGAATTTGATTACAACACCGGGATTCTTCAAGATTTCCATTAACAATGGTGTTTTATATGGTTACATTGTGGACGTTGTCAACCGTGCATCCGAGCTGGTTATTCTGGCTGTGGGTATGACACTGGTTACAGCTGCTTCCGGCGGTCAGGATATCAGTGTCGGTGCGGTTATGGCTGTTGCAGCAGCTGTCTGCTGTCAGATCCTTTCCGGCGGCGAAGTATCTGTTACTGAGCTGGCTGCTCCGATGGGTCTGGCAATTATTGCAGCCATTCTGGCTTCTGCGCTCTGCGGTGCCTTCAATGGTTTCCTTGTAGCCAAGATGAATATCCAGCCGATGGTTGCTACACTGATTCTGTATACAGCAGGCCGTGGTATCGGACAGCTGATCACAGCAGGTCAGATTACATATGTCCGTGTGGATTCTTACAAAATATTCGGTGGTTATATCGGCAAGATTCCTGTACCGACACCGATTTTCCTGGCGATTATCGTTGTTATCATTGTCAACCTGATCCTCAAGAAAACAGCCCTTGGTCTGTATATTGAAAGTGTTGGTATCAATGGTACAGCTTCCAGACTGGTGGGTCTGAATTCAACACTGATCAAATTCCTGACATACGTGATCTGCGGTGTGCTGGCAGGTATCGCAGGTATCATTGCATCCAGCCGTATTTATTCAGCGGATGTCAACAACATTGGTCTGAACCTTGAAATGGATGCCATCCTTGCAGTTGCCCTTGGCGGCAATGTACTAGGCGGCGGTAAGTTCAGTCTGATGGGTTCTGTTATCGGTGCTTATACGATTCAGGCTCTGACAACAACACTTTATGCGATGAATGTTAAAGCCGATCAGCTGCCTGTATACAAGGCCATCGTTGTTGTTATCATTGTTACACTGCAGAGCCCTGTATTCCAGAGCTTCATCGCTAAACAGCGTGCTAAAAAAGCTGCAGCAGCAGTAGAGGGAGGTAAATAATCATGGCTAAGTTAAAAGCAACGACGGATTCAAACAGAAAGATTAACGGCAATACCTTCCTTTTGATTATTACAATTGCACTTTTTGCGGTGATGTATATCGCAGGTATGGTTATTTTCGCAGATAAAGGTTTTGCAAAACCACAGATGTTCCTGAACCTGTTCATTTCCAATGCCGGTCTGCTGGTTATCGCAGTTGGTCAGACCATCGTTATGATCACAGGCGGTATTGATATCTCTGTTGGTTCTATTACAGCGTTAGTTTGTATGGTTATGGCCAATCAGATGGAGAATCATGGTATGAGTGCTTATGCAGCTATTGCAGTTGCACTGGTTATCGGTCTGGCTTTCGGTATTGTACAGGGCTTCCTGATTTCTTACCTGGAGATTCAGCCGTTCATTGTCAGCCTGGCAGGCCTGTTCTTCGGACGTGGTATGACTTCCATGGTCAGCACAGAGATGATCTCCATCAAGAATGAAACATTCCTTGCATGGGCCAATGCAAAGATTTATCTGCCGTTTATCGGTTCCTACAGCAAGAGCGGTAAGTTCCATCCGGCTTATATTTATCCGACAGTTATTATTGCTCTGATTATCGTAGCGATTATCGCAGTTGTTATGAAATACACCAAATTCGGCCGTGAAGTTTACGCTGTGGGCGGTAATGCCCAGAGTGCGTTGATGATGGGTCTGAATGTTAAGAAAATCAAATTTAAAGCTTATGTTCTTGAAGGTCTGCTTGCAGGCTGCGGCGGTTTCTTATTCTGCTTAAATAGCTGTGCAGGTTTCGTAGAACAGGCCAAAGGTCTTGAAATGGATGCCATTTCCGCATCCGTTATCGGCGGTACACTGTTAAGCGGTGGTGTGGGTACACCATTCGGTACCATCTTCGGTGTTCTGATCAAAGGTACCATCACAAGTTTGATCACCACACAGGGTACACTGTCCAGCTGGTGGGTACGTATCGTACTTTCCGCACTGCTTTGCTTCTTCATCGTATTACAGGCGATTTTTGCCCGCATGAAGAAGAAAAATGCGTAATCTTTAAATTGAATGTTGATTAACCTGATTTTTTATACAGAAAGGAATTAAAACATGTTAAAGGTGAAAAATTATCAGTTCTGGTTTTGCACAGGTTCACAGGATCTGTACGGTGATGAGTGCTTGGCTCATGTAGCAGCACATTCCAAAGAAATCGTAGAAAAACTCAATGCATCAGGCAATCTTCCGTATGAAGTTGTATGGAAACCAACCCTGATCACCAATGAATTAATCCGTAAAACAATGAATGAGGCCAATACAGATGATAACTGTGCCGGCATCATCACATGGATGCATACTTTTTCACCGGCGAAATCCTGGATCCTTGGCCTTCAGGAACTGAGAAAACCTTTGCTTCATCTGCATACACAGTATAATCGTGAAATTCCATACGATACCATTGATATGGATTTCATGAATGAGAATCAGGCAGCTCACGGTGACAGAGAATACGGTCATATTTTCTCCCGTCTGCATATGGAACGCAAAGTGGTTATGGGTTACTGGGAAGACAAGTCTACACAGGACAGAATCGGTTCCTGGATGCGTACAGCCGTAGGTGTGCTTGAGAGCAGCCATATCCGTGTCATGCGTATTGCTGACAACATGAGAAATGTCGCTGTTACAGAGGGCGATAAGGTTGAAGCGCAGATCAAATTCGGCTGGGAAGTGGATGCTTATCCGGTGAATGAAATCGCAGAAGCAGTGAAAGCTGTTTCAAAGGCAGATATTGATGCACTGGTAGAAGAATACTACAGCACATATAATATTTTACTGGAAGGCAGAGATGAGAAGGAATTCCGTCAGCATGTGGCTGTTCAGGCCGGTATTGAAATCGGTTTTGAACGTTTCCTTGAGGAAAAGAATTATCAGGCTATCGTTACCCACTTTGGTGACTTAGGTGCCCTGCAGCAGCTGCCTGGTCTGGCTATTCAGAGATTGATGGCCAAAGGCTATGGTTTCGGTGCAGAAGGTGACTGGAAGACAGCAGCTATGGTACGTCTGATGAAGATTATGACAGCGGGCATGAAGGATGCCAAAGGTACATCCTTTATGGAAGATTATACATACAATCTTGTACCGGGCAAAGAAGGTATCCTTCAGTCTCATATGCTGGAAGTTTGCCCGACAATTGCAGATGGTCCTATTTCCATCAAAGAGCAGCCGTTATCCATGGGTGACAGAGAAGATCCGGCACGTCTGGTATTTACTGCAAAGACAGGCCCGGCCATTGCAACTTCCCTGATCGACCTTGGCGACCGTTTCCGTCTGATCATCAATGACGTTGATTGTAAAAAGAC
>JBNMJG010000122.1:0-4594 GCA_050873705.1 Coprococcus sp.
GTCAGCTTTTGTGTATACCTTCGGGTCATACTGGTATCTCCACCACTCAGCAAAAAGGCCGTCAACTTCATCTTTTGAAGTGGCTTCCGCAACTTTTTCTTTATATTCTGTATCCGCTTTACGAGCGTAATCAGCTCTCTGTATATCCACGAGTTCCCTGATTGTGGATTCTCGTGGGAAATTTGTAGTAATTCCTTCACTCGAATTAACAGTAATATCTTCGCTCATGTTTCATTCCTCCTTCTATGTTGGCGTATAAGTTATGTTAAGTCCGCCGTCGTTCGGGTCAACCGAGAACGACAGGCCGTGATTTGCTGTAAGCACTTTTTCGATAGCTGCATTGGCATCCTGCGATGCTTTTTCTGCAGCCGTCGCTGCACTCTTTGCCTGTGCTGCCGCACCGACAACTTCCTGATGTAATTCTGAAGCAGAATCCGTTGTTTCTTTCAGCTTTGTATCAGTCTCACTAGCCGCCGTGATGCTCTTGTCCAAGTCAGCTTTAGATGTATCTGCAGCTGTCTTCGAGGCATCCAAAGCAGTTTTGGATTTATCAGCCGCTGTCTTCGAGGCATCCAAAGCACTCTTAGATTTATCAGCTGCCACCTTAGAAGCATCCAAATCGGATTTAGACTTGTCTGCCGCTGTCTTTGAATCATCAAGAACTGTTTTAGACTTCCCGGCATTCGTGATAGACTCATCAAGAGCTGTCTTTTTCGTATCGGCCGTTTTCATTGTTTCGGTCAGCTTTGTATCTGCGGTATTGATCTGTTCGACCACCTTATTGGCTGTCTCGGTTGCTGTTTCAATTTCAATTTTCTTCTCGGATACGCCTTGCAGGGCATCTTCTTTTGCTGTATTAATAGCTTCAACAGCTGCGGTTTTGGCATTTTCTACATCCTGTACAGAAGATGCACGTTTATTTTCCAGATCAGCCTTAGCCGAAGTGTAATCTTCTCCGAACTGTGTGATATCGCTGTCGATATCATTCTTGATAAGACGGATATCTTCTTTAGTTTGCGCTGCATCTGTCGCAGAGGCGGCTGCTGCTGTTTCAGATGCATTAGCACGGTCGGCTGCTTCATTAACCGCATTCACAACATCCTCAAAGAGTCCTTTCTTATTCGGTGGTCCAGGCACTTCCGGCTTCGGGCGTACTTGAATCTTTGTTCGAATGACTTTTTCTGTTGTTCCAGATGTTTCATCTACAAGGAAGATGAATGCGTAAAGCATGTAGTTTTCTTCCTGCTCTGCCTCCAAAAACGGATCCGGGATCACAACTTCCGTGATTCCGTCCCGTGTATTGCCGATTCTGGTTACAGACGTCCCGTGCTTGCTGTCCAAAGAAAAATGAATCTCAACAGCTGGCGGAAGGTCAAGCCCTTCTATTCGAAGAACCTGGCCGTAATTGTATTGATAGATTGGCGCCGTATCGGCGTCAGGCGCCTTTTTGTTAAATATTGCTGTGATTACGTTCGGCATTTTTTCGCCTCCTTTAAACTCCGATCACATATCTTAAACAAAAGTACTTGTTATTGTATTTGAGTCCATTTGCCCCTGTTCCGTCTTCTGCATTATTCGCATGTCCGGTTAACCGGCCATCACTGATATAGACATATTTCACAGAAGCCGTTGAAAACGAATTAGGCATCAACACAAAGGAATGCCCTCTGTTATCCTTCAAAGCTACAAGCTTCTTCGGGACGAATGAGCAAATGATCTGTTCATCCTTTGCACCAGAGTCGTACCGGCTCCATACAAGTACAATACCATTCTTCTGCTCAGACACCTTCCCTGAAAATGTCGCTGTCTGTGTATCATTCGGCCATATAGTTCCGGACCACAAAACAGTCTGCTCTGCTCCCAGAATAGACAGCTGTTTAAATACCTCTTCCAGGCCAGAAATGTTCGTATACAACGCTGTAATATCCGTCAGATTCAGCCCTTCCTGCTTAATCCTGTACACAGACACAACACTCTCACTCGCTCCATCTCTGAGATCTGCTTCTGCAGTTTGCGCCGTGTTGGTCGATGTATCTACTTCAGCCACACATACCTGCTTACCGCCGTCATTCCTCAAACGGTATCGCAGCGTATGATATCTCGTCTCGCCCTGTGATCCTGTAGGAATCGCAAAATCATCCCAAGTGCCGGCATCGATATGGATTCTCCGACCTTTGCTAATCAGCTCACCATCATAGATACGGACTGTATTGTTATCAACAATCTCACACTCCATCTTTCGGCCAACATTCAGCACTAATCGCCCGGATCCAGCCAGACCGGCATACAGATCAGCATCTTCCTGGGCCGTGATTCCCTGATAGCCGTCGCCATTCAAAAGAATTGCCATTTATGTTTCCTCCTTAATTCCGTATTCAATGGTCATACGACCACCAGAAAACCTGTAAATCTTCTTATTGACCGGAGCTTCAACGGTCATTCCTCGTTTCCTGTGCCGGCCAACAATGATGTCACCAATGTTCAAATCTGTTTTTTCAGCATCTACACGAAGCTTTTTTGAATTTGCCAGCTCTTTCAGTTTCTCTGTACCATACTTTTTGAGTTCTGCCAGTGATTCCGCAGACGAATAATCATAATAAGCCTGGCGCTCAGCAAATCCCGTATAATACTGTGTTTCGCTCACTTTGCCAGATTTGTTAATGTATAAATCTAATCTTTCACGGTTCTTCAGCTCTCCCTTGCCCATACAGATTAGATGATTGATGCCCATCCGGTTATCTGTAAATGTTAATGTCAGCCCAGTGTCATCATCATATTCACCCTCAATCTTTTTGATTGGAAGCGCTCTGCAGTATACCTGTACTTTCCCGCCGGCTTCTGTTTTATCTGCATAGATATCAAGCCGATAATCATATTCAGACAACATATCCATCAAGCCATCCAAAAAAGTGGTATACCTCTTGAACTGATAGTTATCAATTGTGAGGCCGCTATCCTCTTCCAGAACAGAAAAGAAGCCGCCCAGGCATTCGCCCAGCAGCTCCTTCATTATGGCATTAGCTTCTCCTGAAACGATTCTGTAATCCTCACCAGATAGCGGTGCAATAATCCACTGTGTCAATAGGCCGCGCCAAGTCCACCCTTTTAAAGTCTCAGACGCCTCATTTGATACGCCATTCTCATACTCAATCACGCCGCCGATTTCTGTTCCGGGAATATAGAGACCGTAAAAATCAGTCTGAGTTGTCGTTAACTCAAAGTCATTTGTTGTGGAGCTGTCGCCCGATTCAAAATCAACTTCCAGCTGTGCTGGACCTATTTCGCAATAATCTTTGTCGAATAAAATCAAGTCCACTTCGGCTCACTCCTTTCCAAAAACAACGTCAAATCAATGCCGTATAATCTACTGTAGTCCACTTTCAATTCACCTGCAGGTATCTTCTGCAAAGCAGAATAGGCGGAATCCCTGTAATTGAATACGTTAACTTTCTCACCATTATTGCGTGTTAAATAAATTCTCCTGTCAGCCGATTGTGTTTCCCTGCTATCGATAGTCAGGTATTCACCTTGCTCGACTTGATAGTGAACGATGTAAGGATGCTCTGCAATCGTGATATTAATGTCTGCAGCTGGTCCATAGATAATCATCTGAAAATCGCTGTCCGCATAATTATCAACGGTGAAGCGTACAGCAGTCTGGCTGATGGGATAACTGTAAGCATACCCATACGGATAGCTTTTGGCCGAAGAGACGGCTTTGCTGGATTCATCCAGCGGTTGAATGGATATTTCCTGCTCACAGATCCACGCTGGGTGGTCTGTGATAATTCCAAATGTGCAGGAAATAATCCGTGACGTTTCCCAGCGTTCCTTTTCAGAGGAATAAATGTAACACGGCAGATACCAGTCATTCACATACAACTTGCCAGGCATTTTATTTACGATATCCACATCAAAAATATCCGTCAGATTGTTGACCAGCATCCTGGCATTTTGTTCACCCTTTTTCAGGACATCAATATTCAGTTTTCGCTGAGACAGTGTCCGCTTAAACCCGGATATTGTGTCATCATCTTTGATGACTTCCCATTCATAATCAAGGATATCCGAAATAAGCATCCGGTAAGGGCTTTTATTCAGGTTCACCTCTTTGCCCCTACTATTAACATACTTAATTATCATGCTGTTACAAATCCTTCCTCTTTCAACGCCCTGCTAAGCTGCCGTCCATTCAGAACAACAGGACGCTCATTTGTCTTGTTAAGTGCACGCAGGAACACAGCTTCCAGTTTGTCATAATCAATCTGATCTGACTGGTCAGAACCACGTCCAGGACCATTGACAGAATTAATATATTCCTGTCCCATGGTCACTGTTGCTGCTGTGACTTTATTTCTTGCCATAGCTGCAATGGCTGTGTAATCCGGTGTCTCTATTTCCTTTACGGCACTGTCAGCTAACAGTTCAGATGCCTTGCCCACTTTGTCCTTTTCATCCAAAATACCTAACTCAAGACCCCGACCATACATCTGACCAATTTCTTTTCGTGCTCGTTTGGATGGAGATGCAATACCAAGGAATTTCTTGGCGGAAGCTAATGCATTCTTCGCAGCCTGTTTGGCAGCGTCTGCAA
>JBNMJG010000123.1:0-4591 GCA_050873705.1 Coprococcus sp.
ACATTACTTGAAATGGAGAAAGACGGCACGGTAGATAAAATTGCAGCGAAGTATCCATCAATCAATACAGCCAATATCTGCATCAGTGACAATGAATAAGAATTGAATAGAGCATCTTAGCTGCTGCAAAATTAATCGACTGATTTTGCGGCAGCTCTTTTGCTCTTATAAAGAAGGAAATGAGAATGACTGTCATGCAGATTGTCCAGCAGCTGTTTAACAGTATGGGTATTACGATGGAAATCTTTTTTGTGACATTGGTCACATCGCTGATCCTCGGACTTGGTCTCGCTTTGGTGCGAATGTCCAAGAGTCGTGTGCTGTCACTGATTTCCAAATCTTATATTTCGGTGATGCGAGGAACACCGCTGATGCTGCAGCTGCTTGTGGGTTATTTCGGACCGTTTTTTATATTTGGTATGCAGATTACACCATCCTATCGTCTGAAAGCCGTTTTGATCGGTTTTGCATTGAATTACGCAGCGTATTTTGCGGAGATCTACAGATCCGGCATTGCGGCGATCCCTGTTGGACAGTATGAGGCAGCCAGACTGTTGGGATACAGCAAAACACAGACTTTTGTGCATATTGTGATGCCTCAGGTTATTAAGCGTATTATCCCGCCGGTGGCCAATGAGACCATTACTCTGGTCAAGGATACATCTCTGGCCTTTACGCTAGCGGTGGCAGAGGTATTTACTGTGACGAAACAGTTGGTGGCTTCCCAGTCATCGGTGGTGCCGTTTATTGTGGCAGGCATTTTCTATTATGTATTTAATCTGGTGGTTGCCGTATTTTTTGATTATCTTGAGAAGAAACTGAGTTATTACAGATAGGAGGAGAGCCCATGCGTTTACTGGAAATGAACCATATCAAGAAAAGCTTCGATGGGCAGGAAGTTCTGAAGGATATATCCATTCATGTAGATGAAGGTGAGGTTCTGAGTATCATTGGCCCCTCCGGTTCCGGCAAGTCCACGATGCTCAGATGTGCTACAATGCTTGAAACAATTGATGACGGAGAGATTATTTATCTTGGTGATGCGGCAGCTGTCAGCAAAGATGGCCATGCAATCTATGCCAAGGCAGCTGATTTGAAGAAGATCCATAATTATTATGGTCTTGTTTTTCAGAATTTCAATCTGTTCCCGCATTATTCCGTATTGAAAAATATCACTGATGCACCGATGAGGGTGCAGAAACGCGGGAAGGCGGAGGTTTATGCAGAGGCGAGGGAACTTCTGAAGAAAATGGGACTGGAAGACAAGGAGAATGCTTATCCGTATCAGTTGTCCGGGGGACAGCAGCAGCGAGTCTCCATTGCAAGAGCGCTGGCCATGAAACCGAAGATCCTCTTCTTTGATGAACCGACTTCGGCATTGGATCCGGAGCTGACAGGAGAAATTCTGAAAATTATCAAAGATCTGGCAGCGGAAAAGATGACAATGGTCATCGTTACCCATGAGATGAATTTTGCTAAAAATGTGTCGGATTATGTTGTTTTTATGGATAAGGGGATAATTGTTGAGGAAGGCAAACCGGAAGATGTGTTTAATTCTGAGAACCCTCGAATGAAGGAATTCCTTGGCAAATTTGAAGAGTAAATCAAAAATAGCGTAAAAAAAGGTTTTTTTTCGGCGTATTCAGTGGTATGATAGTCAATGCTGATAAAGTCGTGCACGTGCCCGGCTTTGAAATAACAGTTACAGAAAGGATTTGTAAGACGATGTTATTTTGCAGTATAGAATTCATATTTCTGTTTATGCCGATTTTTTTGCTGATTTATTATACAGTTCCTGAAAAATATGGCAACCTGATACTGTTTCTGGGAAGCCTGTTTTTTTATGCCTACGGAGAACGAAAGTTTTTCTGGCTGATACTTGTGTCACTGGTGCTGCACTATGGACTGACACGTTTTTCAGAAGGCAAAAGCCGGAGATGTCAAAGAGCATGTCTGATTCTTCTTCTGCTGTACGGCTTCGGGATGCTGTTTGTCTTCAAATATATGGACTTTTTTGCGGCCAACTGGAACCATCTGGCAGTCTGGCTGGCGGACAGAGGCAGCAGCATTCAGCTGCCTCAGGTGACAGTTCCGGAAGTATCACTGCCTCTTGGTATCAGCTTTTATACATTCCAGATTGCAGCATATGTCATTGATGTATACAGAGGTCAGGTGAAGCCTGAGAAACGATTTATCGATCTGGGGGCGTTTTTGTGCATGTTCCCTCAGTTGATCGCAGGTCCGATTGTGCTGTATCATGATGTGGCTGCACAATTGAAAAAGCGTGTTCTGAGCTGGCGTCATATGGAAAATGGTATCAAGACATTTATTATCGGTCTGAGTCTGAAGATGCTTCTGGCCAATACATTCGGTACGCTGTGGAATCAGGTACAGACGGCCGGTGTCAGCTCGGCCTCCGTTCCTATGGCATGGCTGGGGGCGCTGGCCTATACATTTCAGATTTATTTTGACTTTCAGGGGTATTCCATGATGGCCATGGGGCTGGGCGAGATGCTGGGCTTTCGTATCCCGCGAAACTTCCGCCATCCTTACATGGCTACATCCGTGACGGATTTCTGGCGCCGCTGGCATATGACCCTCAGCGGCTGGTTCAAGAATTATGTTTATATTCCGCTGGGAGGCAGCCGTCACGGCAAAATCAGGATGCTGTTCAATATGTTCGTTGTCTGGTCATTGACCGGTCTGTGGCATGGCGCGGGATGGAATTTTATCCTGTGGGGCATGTACTATTTTGTTCTGCTGATGATTGAGAAGCTGTTTCTGCTGAAATTCTTTGAAAAATGCCCGGTTATCGGATGGTGCTTTACATTCCCGGCAGTTGTGACAGGCTGGGTGATTTTTGCATCGGATAACCTGACAGCCCTCAAAGCTTATCTCATGCAGATGTTCGGCCATCTGGGGGATATGAGCCAGTGGACCATGAACCTGGATCTATTTGTGCAGACGGTGCGTCAATATGGCCTTTATCTGGCGTTGGCAGTTGTCTTTTCAATATCATGGCCTTACACAAAATACCGCGAGAACAAGAACAGGCTGATCACGGTTGTGATCCTGCTTATTTTATTCCTTTTATGCGTTTATAAAATGCAGACGGCAGCCAGTAATCCGTTTTTATATTTCAGATTTTAGGAGGTGCAGAAGATGAGCGGTTTTATCAGTTGGGTAAAAAAATATCCGATGACAATGCTTTTGATCATCTGCTGCCTCATCGGCGGCCCCTATTTTGGCGGTCAGCGTGTGATCGAAGCTTATGAAAATTATATGGGAAAAGCCATGGGGGCGGATGTTCTCGGAGACTGGACCAAGAAAGCGGTGAAACAGCAGACCTTGGTGAAAGCAGATGCTCAGGGCACCAAAGAACAGCAGGTGGCCCAGAAGGGCGGTCCCTTTGTGGATGTGGATCAGAGCTATCTGGATGATGCGGTGTTTATCGGTGATTCCAGAACAGACACGTTGAAAATGTATGCCGGATGGGACAATGCCACCTATTATGTCAAGACCGGAACCAACATCTGGGATATCATGGATGTGGTGCCGGACGATGAGGACATCACCATTGATGAAGAACTTCAGAAACATCAGTTCGGCAAAGTTTATATCATGCTGGGTGTTAATGAACTGGGAACAGGAACAGCCGAAACCTATTACCAGCAGTTCAAAAAAGTTGTGGAGCGTATCTGGGAACTTCAGCCGGATGCCCTGATCTTCGTAGAATCCATCATCCACGTCTCGGCAGCGAAGGATGCGGAGGGAACCGTCATCAACAACAAAGAAATCAATGCCCGCAACAAATGGCTCAAAAAACTGGCAGACAACAAAACCATCTTCTACCTGGACTACAACGAAGTTCTGGACGATGAGAATGGTGCGTTAAAAGCCGACTCTACATTTGACGGCGTCCATCTGCAGGCAGACCAGCTTGAACCATGGAAAGAATACATCCTCAGCCATGGCGTTCAATAGGAGCGGCCGCATTAGGATATTAGAATAGTGCGGCTTAGGGCTATTTATCATGGAATTCGCCGTAAGTCATTCAACACAGGCACGTTTGCACTGCCAGCGCCTGGCAGCAGTACATAAGGTCCTAAAGGACAGGACCTAAGTACTGGCCGGCACTGAAGCACCTGTGCCGAATGACTTACGGCGAATTCCATTTTTGAAGTATTACGGCCGCACTAAAATAGATTCCCTGATGCGGCCGCTTCTCATTTGATGAGAACGCTATGGCTTCGGATGGGAAAAGATTAGGGGGGACGCAGTGAATTTGGATAAGATGATGGCGGATGACAAAATCAAAAGACGGCAAAATGTTTTTGCATTTTGCCGTCTTTTTTAGTACAGTAAATTTTTCTCGTGCATGTTTTCGATGGAAGTGTTGGGCGAAATAGATTGGCTGAACCAGATGCTTTCGCTTGGTCCGTCGCTGATTTTTCGGTAGCTATGTTCGGTATTGGCGCTGATATAGATGCTGTCGCCGGCCTCAAGGGTATATTCGATTCCATCTAGATTCATGATGAGTGTGCCGGAGATGACAAAACCGATTTCGTCTGCGATATGGGGACTGGAAGCG
>JBNMJG010000124.1:0-4575 GCA_050873705.1 Coprococcus sp.
AGGGATGGAACCAATCAGGATATTGAGTTCTTCGCCTTTGAGGCCTTCTGCCAGAGAACGCTGATTCTGTCTTGCGGAGAGATGCGGCAGCAGGTCACTGATATAGAAAACAGGATCGGCAGGATCTTCACCGATATTCACTGTAACAGCTTCACCGTTCTTCTTGTAGATCACACCGTGAAGCGAAAGAGGAATGGTTGCCCACTGATACTTGCGGATACCGCCGTAGTAGTGTGTCTTGAAGTAAGCGATATCATTCTTCTCATAAATCGGTGTCGGCTTCAGGTCCAGTCTCGGTGCATCGATATGAGCGGCGTTCAGACGGATACCTTTGCTTAAAGGTTCAGTACCGAAAGTAGAAGCGATGATGGCTTTGCCCCGGTTGTTGAAATAAACCTTATCACCCGGCTGGTAGGAAGCCTTCGGATCAAATGCTTTGTATCCGGCTTCTTTCAACATACCTTCAGCTTTAGCGACACATTCGCGTTCAGTCTTGGCTTCAGACAAAAATGCCTTGTAAGGCTCACAAAAATCATAAGCTTCTTTGATGCGTTCAGGTGCATCCATGGCAACAGCAGGGAACTTCCATGTCAGTTCTTCCTGGAGCTGCTGTCCGATGGATTTCTCATTCGTATTCTCCATTTCAAAAATCTCCTTAGTATATAGAAATAGTCGGCGGGTTTTAATCCGGAATGATGATCTGCTGTGCAGAAATGCGTTCCGAAAGTTATAATAACTCGCTGATGTAGTCCGTCGTCATGCGGACGGCCTGATCAATAAAGGCCTGAAGCGGCCCGTTGGACAGCATGGCAATGCGCGTATTGCAGCTGTCGAAAGGTATCAGGATCCGGCGGGCACTGCTGGCGCCAATGGCCTGGGCCATGGCAGGTGTCAGTTCGCCGAGAATGGAATTGGCGACAACGATCGCTACAACGCCTACGATGATATCTGAGCGCTCGGCATTGAGGACAATAGCATTCTCACCTGTTGCGCCGTCGTTGGCCCCGCCTTTGAGCATATTGGAGGTGGCCAGGGAATTGGTTCCCAATGCGCGGATGGTGACAGGCAGATCCTTTGGCAGGACAGAAGTAAGGGACGAAATGTACTGACGTCCGATACCGCCGCCCTGACCGTCAATCACACTGATCAATATATTTTTCTTTTGCATAAGTCATCCTTTCCGATAATAATTGCTCCTTTCAGTATAGCTTAAATAGAAGAAAAAAGCAATCACGCCGCCGTTAATCGAGAATATCTCTTGTCATTTCCCGATGTGTTTTACGGTAGAAAGTCACCTGATTGTTCAGATCACAGGTGGCCAGCAAAACATCTCCAAGATTGGAGATATTCTGGGCATGCATCTGTTTATTCAGCCACTGGATATCTTTGCCGGCATGTTGGAGATTTTTCTCCATGATATGGCCGTCGATGATGACATTAGCCACCAGGAATTCCTGTTCAGGTGCCAGTGTCAGATCTTCAGGAATGACAGGGCGCTTCTCAGATTTCGGGAGAAAACTCATGCGGCCGTTGGGCTCCAGAATAATCGTCTGCAGATCCGACAGATTAAAATAACCGTTGACCCGGCATTGCAGCAGCATTTCGGACAGATCGATCTTGCCTTTCAGAAGATTTTTTTCGTAAATCGTATCCTGATCCATCAGGATCAGCGGTTTGCCGGAGATCACACGGCGGGCAGCCATGGATTTGACAGAAATATAAGACAGAACAATAGCGGCCAGAGCATAGACGATCATAGCAGTCAGGGGCAGCCACCAGTCCTTTTCAAGGGAAGTCGCCATTTCGGCGGCAATGGAGCCGATGGTAATGCCGTTGATATAATCAAACATGCTCATTTCAGACATCTGCCGGTAGCCCATGAGCTTGGTCAGGATAAAAAGAGCGATCAGAGAGCCAAGGGACAGAAGAATAACATTGAGAACAGCCATGCGTGCACCTCCAAAAAGAATATCATGATGTTCATAATATGTGCAGGTGCAGGAAAAACTATGCAGCTGTCTTATAGTGATACGTATTAATTACTATTAGTAAAAAACGCCGCCGCACAAATTACAGAATATCGATATATTCTCCGGCAAGTGCTTTATTCATGCTTCGGACAGCGCAGAACTTACCGCACATACTGCAGGTATCACTGTGATCATCTTCCGGCTTTCTGCTGTCACGGATGGCCTTTGCAGTCTCTGGATCGAGTGCACACGCAAACTGGGCATCCCAGTCAAGAACGCGGCGGGCATCAGCCATCTGATCATCAATGTCGCGGGCATGCGGGATCCCTTTGGCGATATCGGCAGCGTGGGCAGCAATTTTGGAAGCAATGATTCCCTGCTTTGTATCTTCGACGTTTGGAAGTGCGAGATGTTCTGCCGGAGTGACATAGCAGAGAAATGCCGCACCATTCATTGCTGCCACAGCACCGCCGATCGCTGCTGTGATATGATCATAACCGGGCGCAATATCTGTCACGATTGGTCCGAGCACATAGAAAGGCGCACCCATACAGATGCTCTGCTGAACTTTCATATTTGCTGCAACCTGATCCAATGGTACATGTCCTGGCCCTTCTACCATAACCTGTACATTGTGCTCCCAGGCACGTTTTGTCAATTCACCGAGGCGGACAAGCTCTTCAATCTGGCAGACGTCCGTTGCGTCTGCCAGACATCCCGGTCGGCAGGCGTCTCCGAGGGAAATTGTGACATCATATGCTTCGCAGATGTCGAGAATTTCATCATAGTGTTCGTAGAACGGATTTTCTTCACCTGTCATGCACATCCATGCAAAGACAAGGCTTCCGCCTCGGCTTACGATGTTCATTTTTCTTTTATGTTTTTTGATCTGTTCGATGGTTTTTCGTGTAATTCCGCAGTGAAGCGTTACGAAATCCACACCGTCTTCAGCATGCATGCGGATAACATCGATGAAATCTTTTGCAGTTAAAGTCGCAAGATCTCTCTGGTAATGGATGACACTGTCATAGACAGGTACAGTACCGATCATAACAGGGCATTCACTGGTCAGTTTGCGGCGGAATGGCTGTGTGTTTCCATGGCTGGAGAGATCCATAATCGCTTCGGCTCCGAGATTGACAGCGCTCATGACCTTCTGCATTTCGATGTCATAGTTCTTGCAGTCACGGGATACCCCGAGATTGACATTGACCTTTGTGCGGAGCATGCTGCCGACACCTTCAGCGCTGATACATTTATGATTTTTGTTGGCACAGATGACAGCTTTTCCTTCTGCAACAAGCTGCATTAACTTATCTGTTTCCATATGTTCCTTTTTTGCAACTGTTTCAAGTTCCGGTGTGAGGATTCCTTTGCGTGCCGCATCCATCTGGGTTGTGTAGTTTCTCATGTTGTTCTGCCTCCATTCGTTGTTGAAATCTGTTGTTACATCATTAAGGGATCCTTTTCAATTGGTGAAAATAAAAATACCAAAAAAGATCCCCACCTGAGTGAAGATCCTGCCGATAGTCCGAAGTATAAAAAAAGAGATGCGAGGGCATCTCTATCAAATACATAGTTTATATTCCCTCCGTTGGCATTATCCAAATCAGGTTTTAATGGGTCGAAACGGAATTACGTTTCCTCTCAGCCGGCTTTCACCAGCTCCCCGTGGACAATATTTATTTGTACGCCACCTATTATGAACCTAAAAAACAAAAAATGCAAGAGAAAATATGTGAGGGTATAAATATTTTGCAAAAATACATTGGAACAGTTGCAAGATAACTGGATTTAAGTGTATAATAAACTAAATTTGAGCAGATATTGATGCAAATTGCTTTGAATAATCTTGCAAAGCAAAGACAGGAGGTTCTATGATTACATTACTTCAAAACGGTGCCTGGCTTTTAAATGGTCAGGAAATTGTTGAAGATACTGCTGATAGTGCTGCAGTCCTCAATTCAAAACTCGGATATGTGCCGGAGAAGAAAGATGCAGCGGCACAGACCATGGCTTACAATATTTTGCAGGCTCATAACACTTCTGATTCAAAAGAGCAGCTGAAGATAAAGTTCGACAAGATGACATCCCATGATATCACTTTTGTCGGTATCATTCAGACAGCAAGAGCAAGCGGACTTGAGAAGTTCCCGATCCCTTATGTCCTGACAAACTGCCACAACAGCCTTTGTGCCGTTGGCGGTACGATCAATGAAGATGACCATATGTTTGGCCTTACCTGTGCCCAGAAATACGGCGGCATCTATGTACCGCCTCATCAGGCCGTTATCCATCAGTTTGCCCGTGAAATGCTGGCAACATGCGGCGGCATGATCCTGGGATCTGACAGCCATACACGTTACGGTGCCCTTGGTACAATGGCCATCGGCGAAGGCGGCGGCGAGCTGGCAAAGCAGCTTCTGTGCAGAACCTATGATATCAATATGCCTGGCGTTGTAGGTATCTACCTGACAGGCGAACCGATGAAGGGCGTCGGTCCTCAGGACGTGGCACTGGCGATTATCGGTGAAGTATTTGCCAACGGTTATGTCAACAACAAGGTGATGGAATTCGTAGGCCCTGGTATCTCCAACCTGAGTGC
>JBNMJG010000125.1:0-4535 GCA_050873705.1 Coprococcus sp.
GAATGATACAGTTTATAAGCTTCAGCAGAGAGTAGAAGCATGGAGTACAGAAGCAGAAGTTTACCAGGAAGGTACAAACCGTGTCAACGTTGATATCCCTGGTGTATACGATGCAGAGAAGATCCTTTCCGAACTGGGCAACCCTGGTTCTATCAGCTTCTGTGAAGCAAAGTCTGATGAGGCAACAGGCAAGGAAGTATTAGATGGTTACTGCGAAGTTGTGGGCGGCGAAGGCATTAAGAGTGCTCAGGCAACATCCCAGAAAGACAGCTACGGCAACACACAGTATGTTGTTTCTCTGATGTTTACGGATGAAGGTGCCAAAGCTTTTGCTGAGGCAACAGCAAGAAATATCGGCAAACCGATCTACATCATTTATGATGGCAAGATCATCAGCTACCCGACTGTTAATCAGGCGATTACGAATGGACAGTGTGTCATCGAAGGTAATTTTACTTATGATGATGTGAACTCTCTGGCTACAACAATCCGTGCCGGTGTTCTGAAGCTTCAGCTGAATGAGATCAGCTCCAAAGTTGTCAGTGCCAAGTTGGGTGATGAAGCTGTTAAGACTAGCTTGACAGCAGGTGTTATCGGTCTTGTGATCGTTATGCTGTTCATGATCGTCATGTACTGGATCCCTGGTGTGGCAGCAGCTCTTGCACTGCTTCTTTATGTTGTTGCAATGCTCTGCTTCCTGAATGGTCTGGATGTGACACTGACATTGCCGGGTATTGCAGGTATCATCCTGTCCGTCGGTATGGCGGTGGATGCCAATGTCATCATCTTTACACGTATCCGGGAAGAAATCGCAGCAGGCAAGAATGTGCGTGAAGCCATCAAGATTGGTTTCGGCAAAGCACTTTCAGCCGTTATCGATGGTAATATCACAACACTGATCGCAGCTGCAGTTCTGTACCTTAAGGGTACAGGTACAATCAAAGGTTTTGCCATTACACTGGCACTTGGTATTGTACTGTCCATGTTTACAGCCCTTGTGATCACACGATTCGTTTTGATGGCTTTATATGGTATCGGATTTAAGGATGCCAAGTTCTACGGCAAGCAGAAAGAAACAAAGGTTAAGAATTTCTGCGGTATGAAGAAGATTACTTATGTGATCGCCGTGATCTGCATCTGTGCAGGTTTTGTCAGCATGGGTGTTCACGCTTCAGCAGGCAATAAAGCACTGAATTACAGTCTGGACTTTACAGGCGGTACAGCCATGACAGTTAATTTCAAGGATTATCTTGAAGTTCCTGGTTCTGATGAAGATGACTTAAGAAAACTCTTTGAAAGCGAAGCGGGTACAACAGATATTCAGTTCCAGAATGTATCCGGTTCACCTGAAATCGTTATCAAGACACCTGTTCTTGATTCCGAGCACCGTGCAGCCGTTAAGGACGCCTTAATGGAGAAGTACGGTCTTGAACAGTCTGATATCACAGAAGAGAATATCAGCGGTACAATCAGCGGCGAGATGCGTACAAACGCGATCCTGTCTGTGCTCATCGCAGGTATCTTTATTATGATCTATATCTGGATCCGTTTCAGAGATATCAAGTTTGGTGCAGGTGCGATCATCGCATTGCTCCATGACGTACTGGTGGTTCTTGCTGTTTACTCAATTGCAAGAATTCCTGTAGGTACAACATTTATCGCTTGTATGCTGACAATTGTCGGTTACTCTATCAATGCAACCATCGTTGTATATGACCGTATCCGTGAGAACACACATACAATGGTGAAGGCAACAACAGAAGAAATCGTCAATACAAGTATCAGCCAGACACTGTCCAGAAGTATCAATACTTCCCTGACAACACTGATCATGGTATTACTGATCTACATCATGGGCGTAACTTCAATCAAAGAATTTGCACTGCCGATGATGGCCGGTATCATTGCAGGTACATTCTCATCAGTATTCATTTCAGGTACAATCTGGGCTGTTATGAAAGGCAAGAAAAAATAAATAAATTTCTTTATGAAAGGACTGCTGCACTGCGGCAGTCCTTTCTGTAACAGATAAAAGAAATTGTGTAACATTAGGTATATCTGAAAATTATATGAATTGTCGATTCATAGCAGGCACGTTTGCACTACCCGACACTGGCAGCGGTACATAAGGTGCTAAAAGACAGCACCTAAGTACCGGCCGTGTCGGAAGCACCTGCCTATGAATGCGACAATTCATATAATTTTCAATAGATTTTATAGAGTTACACAATTTCTTTTTCAGAAGTATCCAGAAAATTCTGTCGTAGTTTTGCAATAATAGTTTAAAGTAAACTTGAATTGTCCAATCAGCAGTTCAAGTTTATCGAAAAACAGAAAAGACAGCCACTGTGAGGAAAGTCCTTTCACAAAGAAAGTTTTAGAATAGGGCGGTCGGAGTATATTTTTGTTTGAGAAGTTGTTGAGTGTTGATTTGAAAACCAGGCAATTGCAAAATCGATTTTCCGGGATTAACCATATTCAATCCAAGCTTCATTGCAGGTGCTTCCAGCACGGCCGGTCCTTAGACGCTGTTCTTTAGCGTCTTAGTACCGCTGCCAGTGCTGGGCAGCGAGAGTGTGCCTGCAATGAAGCTTGGATTGGATATGGTTTTCAAGATACATGAATTTTGCAATCGCCGTCTGAAGAAGAGAGGTGTTTTTTTGGTTCCAGAGAGTTACAGATGGGAGTTTATAAAGCAGGAAAGTGCCGGTGTGAAGCAGCTGGCAGAAGAGACCGGGTATCCGGAGGTGTTTGCGGGGTTGCTGGCGGCCAGAGGTGTACATAATAAAGAAGAGGCACAGCGGTTCCTTTATCCTTCAGAGAAGAATATGTACGATCCGTTTCTGATGAAGGGGATGGAGGCAGCCGTTTGTCGGATCAGTCAGGCCATGGATGCCCGTGAGAAGATAACGATTTACGGGGATTATGATGTGGACGGGATTACAGCCACAAGTATTTTGTATCTATATCTGACGAAAGCAGGAGCGGATGTGGATTATTATCTGCCGGATCGTATGTCAGAGGGATATGGGCTGAATGAGCATGCAGTGCGGATGCTGGCTGAGACGGGAACGAAGCTGATGGTGACGGTGGATACGGGTATTTCGGCGATAGGGGAGTGCCGGTTGGCAAAATCCTTGGGAATGGATGTGGTTATTACAGATCATCATGAGTGCCAGGAAGAGCTTCCGGAGGCTGAGGCTGTTGTGGATGCCAAACAGCCGGGAGAAACCTATCCTTTTCTTTATCTGGCGGGCTGTGGTGTGTCTTATAAACTGGTACAGGGGCTGAAAGCTTACAGAAAAGACGGAACAGATATTACTGGGTATCTGGAGCTTGCAGCTGTTGGAACGGTGGCAGATATTGTGCCGCTGTATGATGAGAACAGAATAATTGTCAGTGAAGGATTCAGAAGGATGAAGCATCCGTCGAATATGGGCCTCGGCAAACTGCTTGAGAGTGCCGGCTATGATTTTAAACGCAAAATAACCAGTGGTTTTATTGGTTTCGGACTGGCACCGAGACTGAATGCCGGCGGACGTATGGGAGATGCAAAGAGGGGTGTTCGCTTATTTACAACGAATAACGAAGAAGAAGCAGCATCCATTGCAGCTGAGCTGGAAGTTGAAAATGAGCATCGCAAAGAGACAGAACAGCTGATTTTAAAGCAGGTCACAGAGAAGGTTGAGGCTTCTGAGAATATCCGAAACAGCCGGGTGATGGTGGTGGCCGGTGAGGGCTGGCACCACGGCGTGATCGGCATTGTTTCTTCAAGGATCAAGGATATGTATTACAGACCGAATATTCTTCTGTCTATTGAAAATGGCGTGGCGACGGGATCAGCAAGAAGTATTGAAGGCTTTAATCTTTTTGAGGCACTCTGCACATGCAGTGACCTGATGATCAAATTCGGCGGTCATGCAGCAGCGGCGGGAATGTCGCTGAAAGCGGAGAATGTGCCGGAATTGGCCAGAAGGCTGAATGAATATGCCAAAATACATATGGATAGTCAGATGCTGGTACCTGTTCAGCGCCCTGAATTAAGGCTGAAACCGTCAGAGGTCACAGTGGAACTCATTGAACTGATCCAGCGTATGGAGCCTTTCGGACAGGATATGCCGGAACCGCTGGCAGAGATTTCGGGACAATTGAGTGAGGTCAGAAAAATCGGTGCAGATGGCGCAACACTTCGGATGAAGATTATGGATCACCGGCGAAGTCTTGGCACAGTTGGATTTCGCAGGAGCATCATGGCGGACTATTATTCGGCGGGAATGGATGTTTCAATTGCAGGTAATCTGGATATAAATTATTATATGGACAGACAGTTTCCTCAGATGATCCTGAAAGATGTCAAAGTTTTCAGGGAGGAGAATCTTGAAAAGCTCATGACTTATTTTTCACTGCGGCATGTGACGGATGACTACAAAAAGTACTGTGACAGCAGGGAAAAGACTGACAGATCATGGTGCAATCAGGTATTCCGGTATCTTCGTATGCAGGCGAAGAAGCAGGGCAGTGACTCGGAAGGGGGA
>JBNMJG010000126.1:0-4529 GCA_050873705.1 Coprococcus sp.
ATAGAAACATTTATAAAAGTCACTTATAAATAGTGCTTATAGATGCCCATAAGTATCCTGGAGAGTTTCCGTCCTTATTCGACGTATTTTCTCTGTTCGCCCCTATTTTAACGCATATAGATTGTTTAATCAATAGGATTTTTACAATTAAGCTTAAAAAAAATGCCATATTTTACCTGGAAAATCGGCATTTTTTCTTTTTATAAGTTTTATTAATAAAACAGTAATTCGTATGCTTATGAAGCAGCTCCTATTTTATCGCATGATCTGCAATGTCATTTATTCCCTGCGGTTCACATATTCGTACTGTTCCGGATGATTTCTCAGCTCTTCTTTTTCCAGATCCTCTTTGCTCATATACTGAACAAAAATGCTTTCCAGAATCAGACTGTCCAGAAGTGCAGCCACTGCAGGTACGAAAATAATCGCAAGACCAAACAGATAACATCCCAGCACTGCTGCCGCCAGAATAACGATCAGAAGCAGTGTTTTCGGCAAATGTCTGATGGCCATGAAAATGCTGTTTGTAAGGATATGTTTTGTATCCTGAACAAAACGGGCTGTATAAGCCAGTGCATAAACCATCACGCCGGATACCATGCAGATGCCGGCCAGAAAAATAAATTGCAGTGTCTGCGCAAGGGCTGTTCCAAAACCGCCCATTACTCTGATATCAATCAGCAATACAGCCATCAATAGCAGATAGATCAGCCACACTGCGGTGGACTGTTTGAGGTTTGACTTGAAGCTCTGCCAGAATTCTCTGAATATATAACTCCTTCCATGGCGGATGACCTTCGTCACTGTATAATACAATGCCGTGGATGAAGCGCCGATGGTAATGACAGGTATTGAAAATAATAGCCACAAAACACTGGCATATATGATATTCGTGATATATTCCAGGCCTGCAAACAACGGATTATCCGTTGAAAAAAAACTTCCCATTCTTATATTTTACCCCTTTATTGATTTTACCCCCACAGGGTTCCCGCCACTACTTCCGGGAACCCTGATTTGAACACATCTATTTGACTGATTCAGAAAATTTTAATTTGAATCCATGCCTTTTACTGATTAAGAAAATCTTAATTCAAATCCATACATTTTACTGATTCAGAATTTCAGCCAGAATCTTATTCACTGTTCCCGGGTCAGCCTTGCCCTTCATGGCTTTCATTGTCTGACCCACAAGGAAACCGATGGCTTTCTTCTTGCCTGCATGATAGTCAGCCACAGACTGCGGATTAGCTGCCACAATACCCTCGATCACAGATTTCAGGGCACCGTCATCGGCTTCAATCTTCAGACCGTTTGCCTCCACATAAGCTTCAGGATCCACATCCTCTGTAAATATCTTCTCAAAAACATCTCTTGCTGTCGGACGGTTGATGGTGCCTGCATCCAGCAGTTCAATCAATTTCGCAAGGTGCTCCGGTGAGAATTTCAGATCTGCCGCATCCATTTCATGGACTTTAAGCAAACGCATGGTATCCACAATCAGCCAGTTTGAAACTTCCTTCGGCTTTTTGCAGACAGCGGCAGCCGCTTCGAAAATATCGGCCATTTTCCTGGATTCCGTCAAAATGGCTGCATCATGATCTGTCAGACCATATTCCTCCACGTAACGGGCCAGCTTGGCATCACGCATTTCCGGCTGAGCCGCTTTCACCCGTTCAAGCCAGGCATCACTGATAGATACAGGCGGAAGATCAGGATCCGGGAAGTATCTGTAATCCTGTGCATCCTCTTTGGAACGCATAGCATAGCTGGCACATTTATTGTCATCCCATCTTCTTGTCTCCTGTGTGACGGATTTGCCGTCCTCCAGAAGCTCGATCTGACGGTTCATCTCCCCTTCAATGGCTCTGGCAATGGCCTTGAAAGAGTTCATATTCTTCATCTCTGTACGTGTACCTAGTTTGTCACTGCCTGCCTCACGGACGGACAGGTTGATATCTGCACGCAGGGAACCTTCCTGCATCTTGCAGTCAGAAACGCCCAGATACTGCAGGATCATCCGCAGCTTTTCAAGGTAAGCAATCACCTCGTCGGCACTGCGCATATCCGGTTCACTGACAATTTCGATCAGCGGCACACCGCATCGGTTATAATCAACAATGGTGCAGTCTTCCCACTCGTCATGGATCAGCTTACCCGCATCCTCTTCCATATGGATCTCATGAATACCGATGCTCTTCTTCACGCCGTCCACTTCAATGTCCACATGGCCATTGCGGCAGATCGGCAGATAAAGCTGTGAAATCTGGTAAGCCTTCGGAAGATCCGGATAAAAATAATTCTTTCTGTCAAATTTGCAGTACTGTGTAATATCGCAGTTTAAAGCCACACCGGCTGAAAGAGCATACTCTACAACCTGTTTATTGAGAACAGGCAAAGTACCCGGCATGCCTGCACAGACAGGGCAGACATGGGTATTCGGTTCACCGCCGAATTCAGTGGTACAACCGCAGAAAATCTTTGTTTTTGTGGCCAGTTCACAGTGAACTTCAAGACCAATGACTGTTTCATATTCTCTCATGTCTAGTTCTCTCCCTTCACGCATGCCGGCCGTTCATAGCTTCTTGTCTGTTCCAGTGAATATGCCGCACGGATTAATATTTTTTCTGAAAATGCCTGTCCGATCATCTGCACACCGATCGGCAGTCCATTGCTGTCGATACCGCAAGGCAGACTGATGCCGGGAAGTCCTGCCAGATTAACAGACACTGTATAAATATCACCCAGATACATCTTCAGCGGATCCGACAGATTCTCACCCATCTTCAGGGCTGTTGTCGGTGCTGTCGGTCCAAGGATGATATCATATTTGGCAAAAGCTTCATCAAAGCCTTTCTTGATCAGGGCCTTGACCTGCAGTGCCTTGATATAGTAGGCATCATAATAACCGGAACTCAGTACAAAGGCACCGATCATCATTCGGCGCTTTACTTCCATACCGAAGCCTTCATCACGGGTTTTCTTGTAAACGTCCTGAAGGTCTTCGAAATCCGGGGTCCGATAACCATATTTCACGCCGTCAAATCTGGACAGGTTGGAACTTGCTTCTGCTGATGCAATGACATAATAAGCCGGGATCGCATAATCCACCATGTCCATATCAAACATTTCCACAACGGCACCTTTTTCTTCCAAAGTCTTCGCAGCCGCCAAAACAGCCTCTTTGACTTCCGGATCCAGTCCTTCGCCCAGATATCCCTTCGGAATACCGATACGGAGTCCCTTCACATCATCCACAAGTGCTTCTGTGAAATGGTAGTCCTCCATCTTGACGCTGGTACTGTCTTTAGCATCATAACCTGCGATAGTTTCAAAAACCGCTGCACAGTCAGAAACATTTCGCGCGATCGGTCCAATCTGATCCAATGAAGAGGCATAGGCGATCAAACCATATCGTGACACACTTCCGTAGGTCGGTTTCAAGCCTGTAACACCGCAGAATGAACTTGGCTGACGAATGGAACCGCCAGTATCAGAACCCAGGGCATACCATGCTTCCTCTGCTGCAACAGCTGCTGCCGCACCGCCTGATGAACCGCCCGGTACACGTTCCGTATTCCATGGATTCTTCGTCGGGCCATAATAAGATGTCTCTGTCGTACTTCCCATGGCAAACTCATCCATATTAACCTTACCAATAATAACAGCCCCTGCTGCTTCCAGTTTCTCAATAACTGTCGCATCATAAGGCGGCTTAAAATTATCCAAAATCCTGGAACTGCATGTGGTGAGGACACCTTTTGTACAAATATTGTCCTTGATTGCCACAGGCACACCGGCTAAAGGTGAATCATCCAGTTCACCGGCATCAATCCTTTTCTGTACTTCTGCCGCACGCTTTAAGGCTTCTTCTTCCATCACTGTCACATAACAGTTATAGACATCATCCCGTTCTTTTATCTTCTCAAGCTGGGCTTTAACAGCTTCTTCCACCGTCACCTCGCCCGCTTTGATCTTCTTTCCCAGTTCAAGGGCTGTTAATGCTGTGATCTCCATCTGTTTTCTCTCCTCGCTATTCTACCGTTCTCGGTACCTTGAAACCGCCGTCTTTCTCTTCAGGTGCATTGGCCAGAATATTGTCTCTGTCCGGTCCGTTTGTCACAACGTCCTCCCTGAATACATTGTGGTAGGCAAATACATGAGACATTGGCTCGATACCTGTTGTATCAAGCTGATTCATTGTATCCACATAGCCGATGATATTGCCAAGATCTTTCTTGGCCTGCTCTTTCTCTTCATCAGTCAGATCAAGCTTTGCCAGTGCGGCTACATATTCAATTGTTTCATCTGTGATTGCCATTTTCATTCCTCCTGTCTCATTCAACAGCACAGCAAAGAAATTTCCCCGTCCCTGCAGTATCTGTATCTATTTAAAAATACATTCATTCCCGTATTCACTGACATTCTCAATACAGTACATCGGTGAATATTGACGCGAATAGTGAGTCAAAGCTCATGCTTGCATGCGGCCTTGCCAAATATCGCGATAACGAGTGAAACACGCTTCC
>JBNMJG010000127.1:0-4525 GCA_050873705.1 Coprococcus sp.
TGGCTGTATCGTATATCAGGAACAGGTTATGCAGATTGTTATGAAGTTGGCCGGCTACGACCTTGGCCGTAGTGACCTTGTGCGTCGAGCCATGTCCAAGAAAAAGGCCGATGTTATGGCTAAGGAGCGTCAGTACTTTGTCTACGGCAATGAGGAACTAGGGGTGCCGGGCTGTATCGCCAATGGCATTGATGAAGCAACAGCCAACAGGATCTTTGATGAAATGACGGATTTTGCCAAGTATGCCTTCAATAAATCCCATGCGGCAGCCTACACCATTGTGTCCTATCAGACAGCATGGCTGAAATATTATTATCCGGTAGAATTCATGGCAGCCCTGATGACTTCGGTTATCGATAATTCCGTGAAAGTGGCTGAATATATCATGACATGCCGCCAGATGGGGATCCAGATCCTGCCGCCGGATATTAATCATGGCGTCAGTGCTTTTTCTGTTGACAATGGAAAGATTCTTTATGGTCTTTCTGCGGTCAAGAGCATCGGCAGACCGGTTGTGGCAGCGATCGAGCAGGAACGTTCATTGGCAGGTCCGTTTACAAGTCTGAAGAATTTTATCGAGCGTATGAGCGGCAAAGAGGTGAATAAGCGGACCATTGAGAATTTTATCAAGGCAGGGGCCTTTGACAGCTTCGGAGCCACCAGACGACAGCAGATGATGGTCTATGCACAGATCATGGATCAGGTAGCGCAGGACCGGAAGAAGAATTTCAGCGGTCAGATGACATTATTTGATTTTATGGATGAGGAAGAAAAGCAGGCCTTTGAAATCCATTACCCGGATGTGGGTGAGTACGATAAAGGAACACTTTTGTCCTTTGAAAAAGAAGTCCTGGGGGTATATATCAGCGGTCATCCTTTAGATGATGTGGCAGAGAGCTGGCGCAAAAATGTTACCGCGGTCACATCGGATTTCTATGTGGATGAGGAAACTGGCATGCCGAAGGTGGTGGATCAGTCCGTTGTTGTTGTAGGCGGCATGGTGACATCAAAAACTGTAAAGTCCACCAAAAACAACAAAATGATGGCTTTCCTTCAGCTGGAAGATCTCATGGGCACCGTGGAAGTCATTGTATTTCCGAATGATTATGAACGCCACCAGTCAGAACTGGCGGAGGAGGCAAAGCTCTATATCAGAGGCCGTGTGTCCGCATCAGAAGATCAGCAGGCAAAGCTGATCGCCGAAAAGATCATGCCTTTTGATCGTATTCCGAAGGAGGTCTGGCTGCAGTATCCGAATAAAAACAGTTTTATAGAAAAGCAGGAGCAGCTTTACAAGACACTGGCAGGATATTCAGGCAATGATCGGGTGATCATCTTCTGCAAAGAAGAAAAAGCCATCAAGAAACTGCCGGTTTCATGGAATGTCAAGGCAGATGAAATGATTCTGGAACAGCTTGGAAGCCAGCTGGGAAAAGAAAACGTAAAAGTTAGGGAAACTGTCTTGAAAAGCTTTTAAAACTGTATTAAAATATTTTCAATGGGTTTATACGGGCAGACAGCAGATGGACAGAACCGAAGAGAGAAATGCCCGAATGAAAGATAAAGACAGCGTAAGTGGAGGAATCGAGCATGAATGATGGCGTAAAAACAATAGGTGTACTGACAAGCGGTGGAGATGCACCGGGAATGAATGCTGCAGTTCGTGCGGTCGTCAGAACGGCGATTGCTTACGGCTGTCAGGTGAAGGGTATCCAGAAGGGATATTCGGGACTTCTTGAGGAAGAGATCATTGACCTGTATGCAGGCAGTGTATCAGATATTATCAATCGCGGCGGTACATTTTTGTATACAGCCAGATGTGAGGAATTCCGTACACCGGAAGGACAGAAGAAAGGCGCAGATATCTGCCGCAAGCACGGTATAGACAGCGTTGTTGTCATCGGCGGAGACGGTTCATTCCAGGGGGCCAGACAGCTGGCAGCCAATGGTATCAATACCATCGGTGTACCGGGAACCATTGATCTTGATATCGCATGTACAGATTATACCATCGGCTTTGATACAGCAGTGAATACTGCCATGGAAGCCATTGATAAGGTCCGGGATACATCGACTTCCCATGAGCGATGCAGTATCATTGAGGTAATGGGCAGGAATGCCGGTTATATTGCTCTCTGGTGCGGTATTGCCAATGGTGCGGAAGATATCCTGCTTCCTGAGTTATATAATTATGATGAGGAAGCATTGATCGATCATATTATTGCCAACAGAAGAAGAGGTAAGAAGCATCATATTATTATCAATGCAGAAGGCGTCGGACATTCAACCAGTATGGCGAAGCGGATTGAAGCGGCTACAGGCATTGAGACACGTGCAACTATTCTGGGACATCTGCAGCGAGGCGGCAGCCCGACAGCGAAGGACAGAGTGATGGCTTCCGTCATGGGAGCATATGCTGTCGATGCTTTGATGGGCGGCAAGAGCAATCGTGTCGTTGCCTACAAGGATGGCAAGTATGTTGATTATGACATTGAAGAAGCTTTGGCTATGCAGAAGGAAATTGATCCGTTCCAGTACAGCGTGGCGAAGATTCTGGCTCGCTAGACCGATCAGACAATTACAGAACAGATACAACTGAATCTGAGCAAGAGACATTCAGGGGCTGTCGTGAGATGATTCCGCAGTGGTTTCGGACCATCGGGAGGAAGCGGCAGTCCCTTTTGCATAAGGAGAAATTATGATTACAAGTGTTTCCAATCAGCAGATGAAATATGTCAAAGAACTGCTGAACAAAAGCAAACAGAGAAAAAAGGAAAAGTGTTTTGTGGCGGAGGGGATCCGTATGGTGGCGGAGACCCCCGCTGACAGGCTGGTGAAAATTTATGTATCAGAAAGCTTTTACAAGAACCCTCCGGAGCTTCGGGGATTAGATTTGTCTAAGGCATTGATTGTAGACGATCAGGTGTTCAGACAGATTTCTGATACTCAGACACCCCAGGGAATTATGGCGGTGGTCCGTCAGCAGGAGAACAGTCTGGATGATATTCTGAAACAGCCGGATGCGCTATTGCTGTTTCTTGAGAATATTCAGGATCCCGGCAATCTCGGAACGATGATGCGGACAGCGGAAGGTGCTGGAGTGACGGGGATTATCATGAGCAGAGATACAGTGGACATTTACAATCCGAAGACGATCAGAGCGACCATGGGATCTTTGTATCGAATGCCTTTTGTGTATGCGGATGATTTTTGTGAAGCAATCGCTCAGGCAAAATCTCAGGGAATTCGTCTGTATGCTGCTCATCTAAAGGGAAAGAATACTTATGACGGAGAAGATTACAGACAGCCATCAGGTTTCTTGATCGGCAATGAGGGCAATGGATTGACGAAGGAAGCAGCAGACAGCGCGACAGATTATATCCGCATTCCTATGGGAGGGCAGCTTGAATCACTGAATGCAGCGGTTGCAGCCGCGGTCCTGATGTATGAGGCAAACCGCCAGAGACGTAATGGGGATTAAATCAATCTTTATGAATTTGTAATACAATTTTCAGAAAATTCAGAGATATTTAAAGCAAAAGAATAAGTTGTCATGTATTACAGGGAATGTTATAGACAGCGACTGTAAAAAATGATATGATGAAGACAACTACAGACATCTGATGCGAGCGAATCCTGAAGATGGAGAGGCAAGGAGGGAATTTGCGTGGAACAAATGGAGATTATCTGGCTGGCTTTGACGGCAGTCCTGCTGATCATAGAGATTATGACACTGGGGTTAACGACGATCTGGTTTGCCGCAGGCGCTCTGTTTGCATTTTTTGCAGCATTGCTCGGAATGAACCAGGGAATTCAGATCGGCGTATTTGTAGTAGTATCTGTTGTATTGCTGTTTTTCACAAGACCTTTGGCTGTGAAGTATCTGAACACGAAGACAATCAAGACCAATACAGAGGCGTTGGTGGGCAAGACAGCCCGTGTGATTGTTGATATCAACAATCTGAAGAGTCAGGGACAGGTCGTGATCAATGGTCTGGAATGGACAGCGAGAAGTTCCGACGATACGGTTGTTTTCAAGACCGGCGATGCAGTGACGATTGTCGGCATTGAAGGTGTTAAGTTAATTGTCGAAGGACAAAAGAAAGGAGACTAATATGATTTTTGGAATTGTATTAATTATTATCCTGCTGCTGATTCTGGCATCCTGCCTGAAAATCGTTCCGCAGGCCCACGCTTACGTTATTGAACGATTAGGCGCTTATCAGGGAACCTGGTCTGTGGGCTTTCATATCAAGATGCCGATCATTGACGAGGTTGCCAAGAAAGTTATCCTGAAGGAACAGGTTGTAGTCTTTGCACCGCAGCCGGTGATCACCAAGGATAATGTTACCATGCGTATTGATACCGTTGTATTTTATCAGATTACAGATCCGAAGCTGTACTGCTATGGTGTTCAGAATCCGATCATGGCTATTGAGAATCTGACAGCCACAACACTCCGTAATATCATCGGTGATCTGGAACTGGATGAGACACTGACATCCCGTGAGACGATCAATACCAA
>JBNMJG010000128.1:0-4506 GCA_050873705.1 Coprococcus sp.
CATCCGGCAGATACTGCTGCTTCACATAATGATTCGGATAGTCATGGGCATACTTATAGCCTATGCCATGTCCAAGCTTTGCGGCTCCGCCGTAATGCGCATCCTGAAGATACGGAGGTACCGGTGCCGCCTGGGTAGAACGTACCAACGCCATCGCCTCATCAATCGCCATAATCGAAGCATTACTTTTCGGTGCACAGGCCACATAAGCAGCCGCCTGCGCCAGCGTGATCCGTGCTTCAGGCATTCCAAGCCGTTCTACGGCCTGCGAAGCCGCCACTGCCACCTGCAGAGCCTGCGGATCGGCATTCCCTACATCCTCAGATGCACAGATCATAATCCGTCTGGCTATAAAAGCCGGTTCTTCCCCGGCATACAGCATTCTGGCCAGATAATAAACAGCAGCATCCGGATCCGATCCTCTCATACTCTTGATAAACGCAGAAATTGTGTCGTAATGATTGTCTCCAGTCTTGTCATAGCGCATCACACGGCGCTGAATGCATTCTGATGCCACTTCAATGGTAATATGGATCTTCCCATCCTCTGATGGTTCTGTGGTTAAAACCCCCAGCTCCACTGCATTCAATGCCATTCGCGCATCACCGCCGGACATATCTGCAAGAAAATCCACAGCCTCATCTGTAATCTCTGCCCCGTAACTTCCCATACCACGTTCATCATCATAGACTGCACGCCTGATCAGCACCTTAATATCATCAACTGATAACGGTTTCAATTCAAATATAACAGATCTTGAAATCAAAGCCCCGTTCACTTCAAAATACGGATTCTCCGTTGTCGCACCGATCAGGATCAGTGTTCCGTCCTCCACAAAAGGCAGCAGGTAATCCTGCTGACTCTTATTAAACCGATGGATCTCGTCCACAAACAGAATCGTCCGCTTGCCGTACATGCCCATACGGTCCTTCGCTTCCTGAACCACCTGCTCCATATCCTTCTTGCCGGCTACCGTTGCATTGATCTGGGTAAATGAGGCGCTGGTTGTGTTGGCAATGACCTTCGCAATGGTTGTCTTGCCTGTTCCCGGCGGTCCGTATAAGATGATCGAACTCAGCTTATCTGCCTTAATGGCACGATACAGCATCTTATCCCGTCCGATAATATGCTGCTGACCGACAATCTCATCCAGGGTTCTCGGACGCAGTCTCGATGCCAGCGGCGACTCTTTCTCCATTTTATCTTCTCTCATATAATCAAATAAATCCATGACAACCTCCATATAAAAAATCTTATCATAAATCCCAAAAAGAAACAAGTGTTCTATTTTTTTATTTCTTCCCCTGTTTATAAACCTTTTATAAAAGTTTACACTCAATTTATTGAACATTTCTGGCAAATCCTGTATGATGTTTAGTAAATATGTTAGTATAAAGGCGTATACTGCTTTCAGAAAGGAAGACCATCTATGGCTGGTTTTTTAACTCATTATTTATTCGGAATGGAATCCTGTGACATCCTTTCCGATAATTATATCCGTGAAGTCATCAAAAATAATAACCATGCTTTTCTTCTGGGACTGCAGGGAAATAATCTGCTTTCCTTTAATCCCCATACTTTATCCAAGCGCGGTCTGTCCTATCGTACGGCTTCCATGACAATGCGCAATCAGGAATATGCTGCATTTTTTAATAATATGCTGGACACTTTAAGCGGCATGGGTGATCAGGAACGTGATGTCTGCATCGCATATATGGCAGGCTATCTTTGCTTTTTTGCCATTGACCAGTCTGCTTCCCCTTACATTCTTTTCAGAGTCTGGCAGGATCTTCCGGCCAAATCAACGTCTTCACGTATGATGTCCCACCGTCGAAAGGTCGAGACAACCATTGACACGGTACTTCTTCGAAGCCGGTGCCATATGGAACCTTCACAGCTCAATTTTGAAGCGCTGACTTTTGCCAGCAGGAAAGATCTGGCCGCCATCGCTTATCTGATGCGTCAGACGATTCAGACAACTTATAAATACCGCATCTCGATGTCAGAGATCAGCAATGGTGTCAAAAATCTGCGCCGGCAGAATATCCATATCCGCCCAGATGCGCATTTTTACCATTTTTTAAGGTACAAGATTGAAGGCAGCCTTCCTCTTCTCCCTTCCCACAGGGCGAAGATTTATCAGGACTACCAGTCCGATGAGCAGGACTATATGAATACTGAAAAGCACCCCTGGTATACTTATCCGGGATGCCCGGAAGCTTCCTACCTATCCTTTGAAGAAATTTTTGAACAGGCACTCCAGAACAGCCATCAGCTTCTTGAAAATCTGGACAGCTGTCTTGCATGGGGCATGGATCGCGAAGACCTCATCAACAGCATCATTCATATGAATCCTTATCCCTCAATCTAAAACAGCATCCTGATCCAGCACTTATCAAAATGCAGACAGCCCGAATCTTTTTGCAAAATTCGGGCTGTCTGCATTTTAATTTACACGGATAATAAATGCAACTCGCAAAGAGTGTTTCATATCATTTTAGTACATAACCATGAGACGACTGATCAGGAACTGATACTCATCGATGGTTTTTTTCATGGATAATGCCTCATCAATATCAAAGTCTGTAAACTGACCGGCTTTATAGGCAATCACCCTGTTGGTAGCTCCGCCGGACAGCAGGTCAACTGCATAGGCACCCATGGTAGATGCATAGACTCTGTCTTTGGCTGTCGGTGAACCGCCGCGCTGGATATGACCGAGAATAGTGGCTCTTGTCTCGATGCCTGTGGCAGTTTCAATACGTTTTGCCAGACGGTTGGAATCACCGATACCCTCTGCATTGATAACAACATGATGTTTTTTGCCTTTTAAGCGGTTTGAAAGAATGGTCTCTATCAGATCCTGCTCATCAAACTGCTCTTTTTCAGGAATCAGAATACCGTCCGCACCATTCGCAATCTCACACCACAGTGCAATATATCCGGCATTCCTTCCCATAACCTCAATAATACTGCAGCGCTCATGGGACATGGAAGTATCTTTGATCTTATCGATGGCTTCAACCGCTGTATTGACAGCCGTATCAAAACCAATGGTGTAATCCGTACAGGCAATATCCAGATCGATCGTTCCCGGGATACCTATGGTGTTAATACCAAGGGCTGACAATTTCTGCGCACCTCTGAAGGATCCATCGCCGCCAATCACAATCAGGCCGTCAATTCCATGCTTTTTGAGAATCTCTGCCGCTTTCTGCTGACCCTCTTCTGTCATAAATTCCTTGCATCTTGCCGTATAAAGGATCGTACCTCCCCGACGCATGATCTCGGATACGCTCTGCTTGTCCATGTCTATAATCTCTTCATTAAGCAGCCCCGCATAACCGCGCATAATGCCCTTGACATTTAATCCGCTGGCAATCGCCGTACGGACGATCGCACGGATCGCTGCATTCATACCCGGTGCATCACCGCCGCTTGTTAAAACGCCAATTGTTTTAATTTCTCCCATCTCTGTTTCCTCCCTGTCTGAACTTTGCTGTCCGCTTTGCAGACATTCATACCATCTGTCACTATCAATCCATATAACTGTAATAAACTTTGCCGTATTGCTTGAACAACGTCTCTGCCGCCGACTGAGACATACTTGAGACCTTTCCTGTAGCAGGATCTGCCAGCCATACAGAGTTTGTATCATACGCTGTGATCAGCGCATAATCACTGTCTGATATCTTCACAGCCACCAGTCGGTCTCTGTAAACAAAATGCAGAACATCTGTCAGCTCCAGCCCCGTCAGGTCAATGGTCTCTGCCGGAAGTGCATCTGACATTGCTGCAAATAACGGTTGAGAATCATCCGCTTTTGATTTCAGCTCCCAGCCTTCGTAGCTTGCGATCTTGTTGATCAGAATCTGATTAATGCCCGTCTGACTGTCCGCCTTATCAATACTGTCAATATTCAGATCCCATATATAAGCTCTGCCGGCTCTCTGCCACAGGACCTGTTTATGACTGGTCATAATTGTTCCCGCATAAGTATTGCCGTACTCAACAGCCTCCTGGATCGTATTAAATGATGCCGCCATGCGTCCCTTTGTATACACATAATACTGCATTTCCACATTGTCCGAGGACTGATAATTTTTGGAAATATCATATCCCGGATCAAGATATCTGGCAATCTGTGTGATCGGCACAAAACTGTCTGATGTTCCAAGATGCAGCCAATTCTGCATACCCCTTGTACCATCTTTAAGTCTGTCCACATAAACTGTACTGTCTGACGCTTCAATATTGCGGATGATATAGTCCTCTCCATCATCCTCATAATCTGTATAATCACCATTTGAAACTGCTTTGGCAAGTTTCATGGAAATATTGCCCTCGCTGATTGTCAGACGCATCACATAATCTCCGGATTTACTGTAGCTTTTGACATCCTTCAGCTGTCCATCTACAATGTGTACCTCACTGACAGGTGCCTGAATAACTCCCGAAGAATCTTCTTTTACAAGATCCGGATCAATCAGTCCGTATACCAGATCC
>JBNMJG010000129.1:0-4487 GCA_050873705.1 Coprococcus sp.
GCCTTTAATGAAGAACAGGAGAAAGCCTTTGTTGATGCATTGATGCAGGCACCGGAAGCAATCCAGAAGGTGCTGGACAGAAAAGAAGAAATGCATCATATTGCCAGAGGTCTTCTGGAAGCCAAAGATGCTTTCATGCTTGGCCGAGGTCTTGATTATGCGATCCTTCTTGAAGGTGCATTAAAACTGAAAGAAGTTTCTTATATTCATACAGAAGCTTATGCATCCGGTGAATTGAAACACGGCACAATTGCACTGATTACTGAGAAGACGCCGGTTGTTGCCCTTGTCACACAGGATCGTGTTCGCGACAAGGAACTCTCAAACATCAGAGAAGTTCAGTCCCGCGGTGCAAGTGTTGTTGTACTGGTTAAGGACGGCATTGATCTGGCAGATGCAGATTATGCACATGTATTTACATTGCCTGCCATGGATGATGTGGCTATGGCATTCCCTGCTTCAGCAGCACTTCAGTTACTGGCATATTATGTATCTATGGACAGAGGTCTGGATGTTGATAAGCCAAGAAACCTGGCAAAGGTTGTTACAGTAGAATAGAGTGTTCAGAGCCCGATATAATGGCAAATGGGTTGTTTTTTCGGCTCGAAATCAATTTTATATGGTGAATCTATCCTATGTCAAAGTAAATTAAAAGGAAGAGATCAGAATCAGCGGATTTTGATCTCTTCCTTTTTATGCTTAAGAAATGAATGTGAAAGGCTATTCTGCGTAGGTTTGGCAGATATTATCCAATACTTCAAAATAATTTTCAAATGTTTTGCGGCAGCACAGAGGATTGCTGATGACAATACCCGGTGTGCGAAGTCCTGTCAGTGAGAAGGCCATGGCTACACGGTGGTCATCATAGGTTTCAATGGTGGCCGCATGCGGTGTACCCGGTTCAATATAAATATCATTGCCCTGGATTTCGGCATGGATACCCATACGGGAAAGATTCTCTACAATGGCAGCCATACGGTCACTTTCCTGAAGTCGGATATGGCCGATGCCGCGGATAAAAGTCGGACTGTCGGCAAATGGTGCGATGGCAGCCATGGTCAAAGCCTGGTCGGAGAAGCAGCTCATATCGATGTCGATGCCGTGGAGTCTGTCTGCTGCAGCACCGGTCAGGCGGATGCCTTCCGGTGTATCAATGGCGCTGCATCCCATTTTCTCGAAGGTACGAAGCAGTGTCACATCTCCCTGCAGAGAATCAAAGTGAACGTGGCGGACAAGGACACTGCCGCCGGAGAGGACAGCCATGCCGTAGAAATAGGCGGCGGCTGAAACATCCGGTTCAATCTGATAATTCTGTGCCTGATAAGCGGCATTTCCCGGAATCCGCCATGTCTGATCGTCAGCAGCAGAAACTTCAACTCCAAACTGACGCATCATGGCGGTGGTCATATGAATATAGGAAAAACCATGGTTGCCGGTGATATGAATGGCAAAATCATGATCCATCATGACAGAGGCCATGAGAAGGGCACTTAAAAACTGGCTGCTGTCGCCGATATCTACGGTGGCCTCTGAGGCGGTGATACCTTCTGAATAGATGGTAAAAGGAAAATAGCCTTCCTTTTCATGGCAGTCAATGCGGCAGCCAAGGTCTGTCAAAGTGTTTAAAAGGGCAGCCATGGGACGCTTCTTCATCTGTTCGGAAGCATCCAGATGCCAGACACCTTTGGCACAGCCAAGCATGGCTGTCAGAAAACGGGCGGCGGTTCCGGCACTTCCCACATTGATAGCGGCTGTTTCCTTCGGAATGCGGCCGCCGAGACCTGTGACTCGGACGGTATGAGCCGGTTCATCGATAACCACATCAAAGCCAAGATCCTTTAAACATTGGAGAAAATGTCTGGAATCGTCGCTGAACAGGGCCCCTTTCAACAGGGTTTCACCTTCGGCAAGGGCGGCCAGCATCAGGGCACGGTTGGTAATGCTTTTGGAACCCGGCGCATCGATGGTCAGGTCAAACGGATGTGTTGCATGGTTAAAAATCGGTTGTACTTCATATATATTCATGGGAATCCTCCTGAGTTGTCTTATTGAGGGTGTTCAGAAATGTTATGATCGGCGTTGAACAGTAACATTGTACCACAGAATTTTTGGAAGCGGTATGTATTTATATTGCAATTTTATACAAAATATGGGTATAATGATAATGCACGTTCTGCAGCTTCGGCAATTGTCGCGCAGCGCAGGGAGGATGGGAATGTCAATATATTGATGGCGGCATCCTCTTATAGAATCCGTAAGTATGAAAAGAGGATAAGAAATGGATCACAATTTATATCATGAAATAGAAGATAAGGCACAGATTCTTGTAGATTCTCTGCCGTATATCAGGGATTTTAACCAGAAGATTATTATTATCAGTTTCGGATGCAGCAATATCCTGACAGATGAGGAAGAACAGGAAGTCATGCGTGACATTGCGCTGATGAAATCCATCGGTATGCGTCCGATTGTTGTTCACGATACAAAGATGGGACATGACAAATTCCGTGAGAATAAACGCATTGCCAAGATGATTGAATTTTGCGGTGTGAAGGCAGTGGGCATCTGCGGTATCGATCTGCAGACGATTCATATGACATTGGATAATGATTATATTCCGGTTATTACGCCGAATGATATTGATAATGAGGACACACCGATCCTTCCGGAAGTGGCTGCGAAGGAAATTGCTGTGGCAACCGGTGCAGAGAAGGTACTTTTCCTTGGCAAAGAAGACGGGATCAGGGATGACGAAGGCCATATCATTTCACAGATGACCTGTGATGAGGTGGTCAAGATGTATGCAGCAGGCAAGTTTGAAGGCAGACTGCTTCAGAAGGTAACCTATGCGCTGCAGATGATCGAGCAGGGGGTGCCGAGAGTACATATTCTGGGTTCCAAGATGGCTCATGCGCTGTTGGTGGAGATTTTCAGTATTATCGGTGTGGGGACAGTGATTATGCCTGACAGAGAACATTATTATCCGCATGAATTGAAGAAGAGAGCGGCTGCCGGAAAGTAATATCGGGCGGATTTTGCCGGGATCATACATATGACACAAAGCCTGTTTATAAGTAAAAGCGTATTTATAAGCAATAAGAGAAGCTGATGCATAAGAATAAAGCATCAGCTTTTCTGCGCTTTTTTGGGATGACAACGGAGGATACCTGTGAAAAATCATGACAGAAGATGGTCTGAATCTGTCAGTAAAATGTATGCGACAAAAGGGGAAAATCGTATGTTGACATAAAGACGCATTAAAACCATAATATAGAAGCGGGAGCAGACAATCTCCCTCAAAGAGATGAATGTCAAATGGATTTTGAATGCCAATAACATAGAAAGGATATAGAGATGAAGGAAAGAAACAGTACGGCAGCCATCAGCGTGAAAGCACCTGTGATCGGACTGCCAAGGGCGATGCTGTATGATCGCTATGAAGTGTTGTGGAAATCATTTTTTTCAGCATTGGGAATGAAAGGTATTGTCAGTAAGCCTACTAATAAAGCGATGATTGAAGCAGGCTCGGCACTGGCAATTGATGAAGCCTGTCTTTCCACGAAGATTTATCTGGGACATATTCAGTCGCTGATCGGAAAATGCGATTATATTCTTGTTCCGAGAATCAGCAATTTCGGTCTGCACCGAAATATGTGCACGAAGTTTGAATCCCTGTATGATGTTGTCTGTAATGTGTTCCGTGATTCGAACCAGAAGTTCGTTGCTTATAATGTAGATGCATTGCAGAAGATAGACGAAGAGAAGGCTTTTGTGGATCTCGGAACAACACTTGGATTTGATAAGAAGACGTCACAGAGAGCCTATAAGAAGGCGAAGAAGAACGAAAGTGAAGACTGGAAGAAGAAGGTTCACGAAGAAGAAGCTTTGTATAAATCGCAGGGGATTAAAGTATTGATCGTTGCCCACAGTTATGTGTTAGGTGATGCTTACATCGGGCAACCAGTCATTGATTATCTGAAAGAGATGGAAGTGACGCCGATTCGTGCGGATGTTGTGGATCGTAAGGAAGCACTGAAGCAGAGTGTAAAGGTATCAAAGACATTGAAGTGGGAACTGAGCCGTGAATTGATGGGCAGTATCCAGATGCACAGAGACAAGGTGGATGGCCTGATCCTCCTCAGTGCATTTCCGTGCGGACCGGATTCCATGGTGAATGAGATGATCATTCGTAAGTTCACCGGACTTCCGATTCTGAATATCGTGCTTGACAATCAGGACGGTACCGCCGGACTGGAGACGAGACTTGAGAGCTTCACGGATATTCTGAAGCTGAAGAAGGGGGTACTGTAATGGACATAGGAAAAAAGAAGGTGTCATTTCCGATGGTAGCCAACTACAACAGTGTGGTCCGCTACTTTGTGGAGTGCGGTCTGGATGCGCAGTTTATCATGCCGCCGAAGATGACAAGACGGACAATGGAGATTGGTTCGAGATACAGTCCGGACTATGTCTGTGCACCTTTTAAA
>JBNMJG010000130.1:0-4481 GCA_050873705.1 Coprococcus sp.
GTTCTGTATAATCTGAACAATATTAATATTACAGAACGCAGAAGAGAGCTGGCAACCATCAAAGTCCTGGGATTCTACGATCTGGAAGTGGCGGAATATGTCTACAGAGAGAATGTGATGCTGACAGCCATCGGAGCATTGTTTGGTGCGGTTCTTGGCAAGTATCTTCATGCCTTTATCATTACATCAGTGGAGACAGATGTGATCATGTTTATCCGTCATGCGGACTTTTCAAGCTATGTTTATGCCGTGGTGATCACCTTCGGATTTGCGATTTTTGTTAACTGGCTGATGTATTTCAGATTAAGAAAAATTGATATGGTTGAATCGTTGAAATCCGTTGAATAACTGTCAATTTCAATAAAAAATACTTGATTTTTATGGATGAAATGGTATAATGTGATAGACAATTTAATAATGGGAGAAATATTACAGAAAAAAGAGGTTTAAACGATTATGAAAAAGAAATCTGTCACAAAGATTCTTTTAAGTGTAATGGTGCTTTTGGTATCTGTTGCATTCTGCGCATGCGGAAGCAATAAGAGTACAGAGTCTTCTGAAACTGGTAATAGTTCTTCAGAAAAGACAACTGAATCTGCAGCAGATGGCACACAGTCTGACGCAGCAAATTCAGATACTTCCTGTTTCACAGTAGGTCTGTCACAGGAAATCAGCAGTCTTGACCCGCACGAAGATACGGATGCAGGAACTCGCAGTGTCTTATTTAACGTTTTTGAAGGTTTGGTAAAACCTACTACAGATGGTGATGTCACTCCAGCGGTAGCAAGTGATTATACAATCTCTGATGATGCAAAGACTTATACTTTCACATTAAGAGATGGAATTACTTTCCAGGATGGCAACCCTGTAACTGTCGAAGATATTAAATATTCATTAGAGAGAAGTGCGGAAATGGACGGCGAGTCTTCCGCACTTTCTGTTATTTCAGATATCAATCTTGTGGATGACAAGACTGTCCAGCTGACACTGTCAGAAGCAAATTCCGAGTTTATCTACAACCTGACAGTTGCAATCCTTGAACAGGCCAATGATGCCAATCAGGCAACAAACCCAATCGGTACAGGTCCTTTCAAGATCACGAACTTCGCAGAAGGTCAGTATCTTGAAATGGAGAAATACGATGGCTACTGGAACAAGGATCTGGATTGCGTGAAATCTGCTAAATTTAAGTTCATCGCAGATGCACAGTCCGCTTTTGTTGAACTTCAGGGCGGTACAATCGATATGCTTCAGTATCTGACAAACGATCAGGTACAGGCATTAGGCGATGACTACAATATTGTAGAATCCACAATGATGCTGGTTCATGGTCTTTTCCTGAACAACAATTATGAACCATTGAAGGATGTTCGTGTCAGACAGGCACTGAACTATGCTGTAGACAGAGATGCCATCAATGAATTCCTGTTTGGCGGCAAGAGCAAGCTTATTCAGACTCATGGTTATCCGACAATCACAGCATGGTACAATGCAGATACAGAAGGCACTTATACATATGATGTAGAAAAGGCCAAAGAGCTCCTTGCAGAAGCAGGTTATGCAGATGGATTTGATCTTGAGATCACAGTACCAAGCAGTTATACACAGCACGTTCAGACAGCAGAGATTATTGCAGAACAGTTAGCAGCTGTAGGTGTGAATGTGACAATCAATCAGGTTGAATGGAGCTCATGGTTATCAGATGTTTACCAGGGCAGAGATTACCAGTCTACAGTTATCGGTTTTGATATCAGCTCTCTTTCACCGGCAACATGGTATAAGAGATACTACACTGATTCAAGCAACGACTTTACAAACTTCAGTGATGCAACATACGATGAAACTTATGGTAAAGCACTGGCAACCATCGATCATGATGAGAAACACCAGCTGTACGGTGAACTTCAGCAGATCCTTGCAGATCAGGCAGCATCTGTATTCATCGAAGATCCGGCCGACTTTATTGCAGTCAGCAAGAAGTTCACAGGTTATCAGAGCTATCCGGTTTCCGCAATTGATCTTTCACTTGTAAAACCGGCTCAGTAGGATCAGCTGAATAATTACGAAATTTAATAAAACACATAGTTCAAGTTGAGCAAGTGCGAAACTTGGCGGAGGTCATAATGAAATATTTTATAAAAAAAATCATTACTCTCATTATAACATTGTTATTTATTTCACTTCTGACCTTTACCGCTTTTAGTGTCATACCGGGAGATGCCGCCGTTTCCAAACTGGGAGTGGATGCATCTCCCGAAGCTATTGCAAGGGTCAGAGCAGAGTATGAATTGGATCAGCCTGTTTTAATCCGTTACGTGCATTGGCTTGAGAAGGCATTACATGGCGATTTTGGTCAGTCTTACAAATACGATACAATGACAGTCACACAGCTTCTGCAGTCAAGACTGCCTGTTACGATTCTTCTGGCTGTGATGGCATTTATTATTATTATTGTGGTGTCGCTGCCCCTTGGCATGCTGTCTGCACGATATGCCGGCAAATGGCTGGACGTGCTGATCAACCAGGTGACACAGATTACAATGGCAATTCCGTCGTTCTTTCTGGGCATTATCCTGACTGTTGTTTTTGGTCTTGTACTTAAAGTGTTCCAGCCGGGAGGATATGTCAGTATGGAAGAGGATATGAAAGGGTGTATTGAATATCTGATCCTTCCTGCAGTTGCAGTAGCGCTTCCGAAGATTGCAATGGTTGTGAAATATCTTCGTAATTCCGTTTTGAGTGAGATGAAGAAAGATTATGTCAGGACCGCTTACAGCAAAGGCAATTCTGTGAATCAGGTTTTGTATGGTCATGTTCTTCGTAATGCGCTGATACCGGTCATTACGTTTGTTGCAATGGTTGCAGCAGAGATTCTCGCCGGAAGCCTTGTGATTGAACAGGTTTTCAGTATCCCGGGTATGGGACGTCTGATGATCACATCTATCTCAACCCGTGATTATCCGGTTGTTCAGGCAGCGGTATTATATATTACATCGATTGTTGTTATTATCAATTTCCTTGTAGATATTTTGTACCAGCTGGCAGACCCGAGAGTACGGACAGCGTAGGAGAGTAGAAGATGAAGAAACATAATTACAGTTTGATCATCGGATTAATATTGACAGGTATTATCCTTATTATAACGATTATTGGTCAGTTCTGGACCCCATATGATATAACCGGCATGAACAGCATGGCCAGAAATCAGGCACCGAGCCTGATGCATCTGATGGGAACAGACAATTTCGGAAGAGATGTTTTCAGCCGTGTTATGAACGGATGCGGAACGACATTCTTTGTAGCGGTTTCCACAGTTGTCATTGGTTGTGTTTTCGGCACCATTATCGGTGCATTGACAGGATTTTACGGCGGTCTTCTGGATGAGATCGTTATGAGAATCAATGATGTCTTATTATCATTTCCAAGTGTGCTGCTGGTGTTGATATTTATCAGTTTTATCGGAACAGGTAAGTACAAGATCATTGCTGCACTGGGGGTGATGTTTATACCGAGTTTTGCACGAATTGTGCGAAGTGAAGTGATCCGATACAAATCTCAGGAGTTTGTCCGCAGTGCGCAGGTAATGGGGGCAGGCAATCTTAGGATCATATTTGTGCATATTCTTCCAAATACTGTTGTCAGTATGCTGACAGCTGCGGCCATCGGTTTTAATAATGCAGTATTGGCAGAGGCAAGTATGAGTTATCTCGGACTGGGAGTTCAGCCGCCGGATCCAAGTCTCGGACGTATGCTTTCGGAGGCTCAGGCTTATATATTTACAGCACCATGGTATGCAATTTGGCCGGGTGTTGTCATTGTGCTTATTATTCTCGGCTTCAGTCAGATCAGTGAAGGGCTGAGGGCCATCAGCGATTAGGAGGAACCTATGGATAAGGAATTATTAAAAATTGAGAATTTGACCATTGGTTTTCCAACAAAGAGCGGCATGCACACAGTTGTGGATCATGTCAATCTTGAGGTGGGAAAAGGAGAAATCGTAGGAATCGTCGGTGAATCCGGTTCCGGCAAATCCATGACATCCCTTGCGGTGATGGGATTACTGAGTGAAGAGGCGCAGGTATCTGAGGGTTCCATCCGTTTGAACGGACAGGAGCTGCTTGGCATGAGCCGTGAGGAAAGACGAAAGATCCAGGGCAAAAATATGTCTATGATCTTTCAGGAGCCGATGACTTCATTGAATCCGGTTATGAAAATCGGTGCCCAGGTGGGGGAAAGCCTGAAACTGCATACAGATTTAGATAAAGAAACCATTCGAAAACGGGTGATTGAGGCTTTGACAAGTGTCGGGCTGAGAAATCCTGAGGCACTTATTGATCAGTATCCTCATGAGATTTCAGGAGGTATGCGTCAGCGAGTGATGATCGCCATGGCGATCATTAATCATCCGGATCTGATCATTGCGGATGAACCGACAACGGCTCTTGATGTAACCGTACAGGCGCAGATCCTGAATCTGCTGA
>JBNMJG010000131.1:0-4480 GCA_050873705.1 Coprococcus sp.
ATATTAAGCTGCTGCCGCCGGAGGGGGTCTATGCTTCGGTGGTCCAGATTGAAGGGATAGAAGGGCAATATTATGCAATGACCAATATCGGAAGAAATCCAACGATCGGTGATGATAATGATCTTCGTATAGAGACTCATGTGGTTGACTTTTCAGGGGATCTCTATGACCGTATGATGACTGTGCGCATTTATCTGCGGCTTCGGGATGAGCATAAATTTGCCAGTCTTGAAGAAGTTAAGGCACAGGTCATGAAGGATAAAGCAAAGGCAATGGCTTATTTTAAAGAACATCATATCTGATAAACGAAATGAAACACACTTTGCGAGTTTCAATCGTTATTGCGATATTCGGCAAGGTTACATGAAAGCATGGGCTTTGCCTCATTATTCGCGCAAATAAAAAGAACTGAGACAAGAATCCTGGGAACCAGGAGAAGTTTCAGTTCTTTTTATTTTGCCGCAGCCGGAAGTGTGCACTGTACTTACAGGAGAATGACTGGAGAAAATATCCAAACATATTTTCGAAAACATATGTTTACACAAGAGAACAAATGTGCTATAATTTTAAAAGAACATATGTTTTGAAAGGACGGAAGATATGAAAGCAATATGGGACAGTCAATTGAATGAGAAACTGCATATTCTGGCGGATGCGGCCAAGTATGATGTGGCGTGCACATCTTCCGGTGCGGACAGGAAGAATGGCAGCGGCGGTACGGGCAATGCGGTGGCATGCGGCATTTGTCATAGTTTCTCTGCGGATGGAAGATGTATTTCTTTATTGAAGATTCTATTGACCAATGAATGCTGTTATGATTGTGTTTACTGTGTCAACAGGGCAAGCAATGATGTGCCCAGGGCAGCATTCAGCCCCGAGGAGATTTGCACGCTGACTATGGGGTTTTATCGGAGAAACTATATAGAGGGACTGTTCCTCAGTTCGGCTGTTTACAGGAATTCGTCTTATACCATGGAATTGATTTATGAAACTGTTTTCCTTCTTCGCACGGTTTATGATTTTCGGGGGTATATTCATGTGAAGGCGATTCCGGGGGCAGATCCCGAGCTGATCCGGCAGACGGGATTTCTGGTGGACAGAATGAGCTGTAATCTGGAATTGCCTACAGCAGATGGACTTCGCAGACTGGCACCGAATAAGCCCCGCAGACAGCTTTTAAGGCCCATGAGGCAGATTCAGCAGCAGATTGCGGAATCGAAGCAGGAAGTGGCTGTTTATCGCCATGCGAAGCCTTTTGTACCGGCAGGGCAGAGTACACAGATGATTATTGGAGCGACGGGAGAATCAGATTATCAGATTATGAATGTATCGGAAGCTTTGTATGACAGATTTAGAATGAAGAGGGTTTTTTATTCGGCTTATGTTGGAATCAATGAGGACAGCAGACTGCCGGCGGTGGGAACAATGCCCCCTCTTTTGAGGGAACACCGGCTGTATCAGGCAGATTGGCTCATGCGGTTTTATGGATTCAAGGCAGCGGAGCTGTTGAGCGAGAAGCGGCCGAACTTCAATTTGCTGTTGGATCCCAAGTGTGACTGGGCGGTCAGACATCTGGAGAACTTTCCGGTGGAGGTGATGACAGCGGATTATTATGCGCTTTTGAGAGTACCGGGGTTAGGGGTGAACAGCGCAAGACGCATCTGCCGGGCAAGACGGTACGGCCGTCTGCAGTTTGAGGATCTGAAGAAGATGGGGGTTGTGCTTAAGAGAGCCATGTATTTCATTACCTGTCAGGGGAAGGTTTACATGCCCTTTAAGATGCAGGAAAGCTTTATTACAACGAATCTGCTTGGATTAAAGGAACGGCTGCCGGAGGATATGATCCGTACAGAAGATACATTCAGGCAGTTGAATTTATTTGATGATTTTCATTTACAGATGCCGGTGGAGCAGGAAGACAGACGGCAAGTGCTGACCGGACAGCTTTGATCAGATAGAAGGGGATATAGATGGAACAGGATAAGAAGATGCGGATACTGATGTGTCATAACAGTACAGAAGGGATTTTGTGCGGTGTATATGAGGCTTTTACCAGCAGATATGGGCATGCTTATCAGAAACTGGTGGTGGGGCCGTATGTCAATGGGGATCTGTTTTCGGATATTTATTCAGTGGATACGGACACAGAGAAGGCAGAGAGGGTTGTAAAGGCCATTGTAAGCAAGATTTCGGAAGAGGCGTGGTACAGGGTACATCTGGCAGCTGAATCAGACAGCCGGGAGAAGGGAGAGATCATTTATAGATTTCTGATTCTGGCGTTTGCCAATGGCAGCAGGGTTTTAAATGCCATGTCAGTGCCGGAGGTTATGGGATTGCATAAGCTTTCCAGAAGTGTTTCAAGGGAGACACAGCATTTATGCGGATTTTTGAGATTTCAGGAACTTCAGAATCATATTCTGTATGCCAGACTGGTTTCCAGACATCATGTGGGGATATTTCTGGCAGAACATTTTCAGGATCGTCTGCCTATGGAGAACTGGGTGATCCATGATGTTGACAGGGATGAGGTATGGGTGCACAGATCCGGCAGAGAATGGCTGTATATCTGCCATCCTGATTTTAAGCAGGATCCGCAGACAATGCTGTCTGCATCAGAATATGAATTTACAGAGTGGTGGAAGACATTTACCGAGAGTATTGCCATTCTGGAAAGGAAGAATCCGAAACTGCAGATGCAGATGCTGCCGAAGCGATATTGGAAGTATATGCCGGAGATGGAAGTCCATGCCGGGGACTCACAGACCTGCGACTTGAAAAATACAAAAAGATAAAGTATAATACTTGTGATTTGAATATAGCAGGGAGGCTTTTGCAGCATGAAAAAAATCATTCTGGCATCTGCATCGCCCAGACGTAAAGAGCTGATGAAACAGGCAGGTCTGGAATTTGATGTATGTGTCAGCACAAAAGAAGAGAAGAAAGGTCCTTGGGGGCCGGAAGAGATGGTCAGACGACTTTCTCAGCAGAAAGCACAGGATGTGGCTGAACGGTATGTAGAAGACTGCATTGTTATCGGAGCAGATACAGTAGTTGCCTGTGGTCAGGAAATACTCGGTAAGCCTGCAGATGATCAGGATGCGTTTCGAATGCTCCATATGCTGCAGGGACGGACACATGAAGTTTATACAGGTGTTGCTATTGTTGAAGGCAGTTTGGAATCAAGAAAGACAACGGTGTTTGCCGAGAAAACAGAAGTAACGATGTATCCGATGTCTGATCAGATGATATGGGATTATATAAGAACCGGAGAACCATCAGATAAAGCAGGTGCTTATGGCATACAGGGCAGGGCGGCTGTGTTTATTAAGTCGATCAAGGGAGATTACAATAACGTTGTGGGACTTCCGGTGGCGGCTGTATGGCAGTATCTGAATGCCGATAAGGAGGAGAAGCATGCTGCATTATAGTGTTGATCATGAGTTGATGTCGGATCTTTACCGGGATTACCGCCGGATAAAAGGTGCGGAGTATGAACAGATTCATGCACTGGGAGAACACTATCTGACTATTGCACAGGATTACGATCTGGCTGACAGTACGATGAAGTCTATTCAGGGCCTGATCCTGTTTCAGACAGATGAAGAACTGGAAAGTGTGGAGACCGGAATTGTTCATGGCTATCTCACAGCAAAGGCGGCTTTGAGGAAGGAACAGGCTGAATATCGAGAGTTTGTGGAATTGTTTAATGGTGAAGAGAAGCAGGCGTTGAATGGTCTGGCAGAGTATGTCGTCGGTCAGAAGAAGATTCCGTATAAGATCAAGAACAGAACATTGCATGTAGATGTACTCAGTACACCGGCGATGTCCCTTGAACTGGATTTTACGGATGTGCTCATTGAAGATGGAAGACATCCGAGAGAGATTCTCATCACCCATTTGTCTGGGGAACGATTTGAGAGAACAGAGACTATAAAAGGCACAGATGGCACAGAGGCGAAGATTACGGTGCCATATTACAGACTGTCTTTTATTAACGGGCTTTCAGAGGGGCCTTATCAGGTAAAGGAAAGCTCATTTGTTTTCAGGGGTCTTCAGGGATCTCTGCGTTTATATAATTATGATTCGGCTATGGAGCCGCTGGATGTCAATGCAGATAAGCTGCCGTGGAGGATACTGATGCATCCCTTGAAGGCGATGCTTGAGAAGGCACAGATTCTTGGAGTGGAGTCTTTGGACAGGGATGAGCTGCAGGCTTTGCCGTTATTATGTGTTTTTTATGAGCTGATTCAGTTTTATCTGGCACCGACGACAGAAGCCGGTGTCGGAAGAAGTCTGATTCGCTTCGATGAAGAACTGGCTGAGAATTTTGCATTCAGTCAGGAAGATCTTGATGCTGCCTGTGAATATCTGGCTCCATATGGAATGGAAGAACTGACAGGATGGCTGCATAAGGCGATTTCAGAGAGGTCAGCTTTTTGCCGTTATTGGATACAATTTGCATCTATGAAGAAGGCAGAAA
>JBNMJG010000132.1:0-4480 GCA_050873705.1 Coprococcus sp.
AGAAAGGCTGTTTCAGAACATGTTTTGAAGCAGCCTTTTCTTCGTCTGAACAGAATATGCGAAAGTGCATTCTTTGCTTACTTGCGGGAATGTAAAATCTGTGTTATGATAAAACGGATTGATGAAAAAACTGGAGGCAAATATGGATACATCGACAGATGTTCTGCAATTAATAGAGGAATCTTATAAAACATTCAGCAAAGGGCAGAGATATATAGCGAATTATATATGCAGTAATTATGACAAAGCTGTGGATATGACTGCAGCACGCCTTGGCAAGATCGTAGGAGTCAGCGAGTCAACGGTGGTACGTTTTGCAACGGAACTCGGCTTTAAGGGATATCCGCAGTTCCAGAAAGCGTTGGGAGAGCTTGTGAAGCAGAGATTGAGTTCTGTACAGAGAATTTCTCTGGCATACGAACGTTTATCCGAGAGCCCGGATCTTATATCTTCCGTTATTAATAATGATATTCAGAATTTGAAGCATACGGAAGAAATGATCGACAGAGAAGCTTTTTACAAAGCCGTAGATTTGATTGGAGATGCCAGAAAGATTTATGTGATCGGCGGCAGGAGCTGCAGTACACTGGCTTCATTTCTGAGCTATTATCTCAACTATATATTTGATGATGTCCGCTTGATACGTTCTGACAGTGTGACAGAGTCTATTGAAGAAATCCATCGCATTGGTGATGAGGATGTGATTCTTGCAATCAGTTTTCCACGTTATTCCGTAAAGACAATTCAGACAGTTTCTTTTGCAAAGAATCGTAAGGCAAAGATCATTGCGATTACAGATGGTGTGCAGTCACCGCTGGCCCAGTATGCGGACTGCTCAATTTATGCTGGCAGTGATATGGTTTCATTTGTAGATTCCCTTGTGGCTCCTCTCAGTGTGGTGAATGCATTGCTGGCAGCACTGAGTATGCGGTATAAGGATTCTGTGACAGATACAATGTTGTCTATGGAATCAATATGGAACACGATGAATGAATATGAACATATTGATTAAAGAATCCGGATGGAGTTTTATATGAGAAAGATAATAATCATCGGCGGCGGTGCTGCCGGTATGTTTGCGGCCATTTCGGCAGCAGATGAACATACAGAAGTTCATATATATGAACACAATGAGAAACTTGGAAAGAAGCTGTTTATCACAGGAAAGGGACGCTGCAATATTACCAATAGCTGTGATGATGTGGAAGAATTGCTGGCGCATGTGGTCACAAACGCCAGATTCTTGTATTCGGCATTTTATACATTCAGTAATCAGGATATGATGCAGTTTCTGTCTGATCAGGGGCTGAAATTGAAAACTGAGAGAGGACAGAGAGTATTTCCGGTTTCGGATAAGTCCTCAGATGTGATTCGGACATTGGAACGGGTATTAAAGGACAGAGGTGTTTTTATTCATCTCCGGCAGGGAGTGAAAGAACTGCTGGTTGAGAATGGAGAGATTTGCGGGATCCGACTGTCTGACGGACAAAAGGTCAATGCCGATGCTGTTATTATGGCTACAGGCGGCATGTCATATCCTTCCACAGGTTCAACCGGGGATGGCTATCGTATGGCGGAAGCTGCAGGTCATCATGTAACAAAAAGAGTACCGTCTCTTGTGCCGATGACAGTTGCTGATGAATGGTGTCCGGAACTTCAGGGATTATCTTTGAAGAACATTACATTTACCATGAGATGCGGCAAGAAGAATTTTTATCAGGAATTTGGAGAAATGATGTTTACGCATTTTGGCATCACCGGACCTGTTGTATTGAGCGGAAGTACACATCTTGCTCCATATCTGAAGAAAGGAACGGTAACAGCGGAGATCGACCTGAAACCGTCATTGACAGATGAGCAGCTGGATGCCCGGCTTCTCAGGGATTTTGAGAAGAATATCAACAAGCAGATCAGAAACTCTCTGTCAGAGCTCCTGCCGGCAAGTATGATTCCGATCATTATCAGATTATCGGGAATTGATCCTTATACTGCCGTGCATGATGTGACCAGACAGCAGCGGCAGACATTGGTACATGTGATGCATCATCTGACTATGACAGTGACAGGGGTGCGCGGATTTAATGAAGCCATTATTACCCAGGGCGGTATTCGCGTCAAAGATGTAGATCCGGGAACAATGGAATCGAAGCTTGTAAAGGGATTGTATTTCGCTGGTGAAGTGCTGGATCTGGACGCTGTTACGGGCGGATATAATCTTCAGATTGCCTGGTCAACTGCTTATCTGGCAGGAAAATCTGCAGCAGAAGCAACCACAGAGTAAAGGAATGACAAAGATGAGTATAAATGTAGCAATTGATGGACCGGCAGGCGCAGGCAAGAGTACGATTGCCAAGATGCTTGCCAGAGAATTGAATTATATTTATGTAGATACAGGTGCAATGTATCGCGCCATGGCACTTTATATGATTGAACACAAAACAGATGTCAGCCATCTGGATGAAGTCAGAAGTGCCTGCGATGCCATTACAATTGATATTCAATACAGTGCCGGTGAACAGCAGGTGATCCTGAATGGAAAGAATGTCAATGGATTTATCCGGACTGAGGCAGTCAGTGAGATGTCCAGCAAGATTTCTGCTATACCGGAAGTAAGAAAAAAATTACTTTCACTGCAGCGTTCTCTGGCAGCGGCGGAGAATGTGATCATGGATGGCAGAGACATTGGAACGCATGTACTGCCGAATGCAGATGTGAAGATTTTCCTGACGGCAGATGCACATGTTCGTGCTGTTCGGCGTTATGAAGAATTTATAGCCAAGGGTGTCAGCTGTACATTGGAGAATGTTGAAAGAGAAGTTATCGAACGGGATGAACGGGATATGAACCGTGCCATTGCACCGTTGAAACAGGCTGAAGATGCTGTCAGAGTGGATACTTCGGCTATGACCATTGAGGAAGTTGTCTGTCATCTGAAAGATCTGATCGGACAGGCTGTTGCGAGGTAAGTTTCTATGAGAAATGTTATACTGGCCAAGACTGCCGGCTTCTGCTTCGGTGTTCGCCGGGCAGTGGACATGGCCTATGGTCTGGCAGGAAAGGACAGAGTCTATACCTACGGTCCGATCATACACAATGAGACTGTTGTAGATGATCTTGAATCAAAGGGAGTGAGAGTGGTTCATTCCATTGATGAAGCAGCCGGTCTTCACGGAGGAACGATGATCATCCGTTCTCATGGGGCATCAAAGAATGAAATTGATCTTTTGAAACAGATGGGATTTGAAATTGTGGATGCCACATGCCCTTTTGTTAAGAAAATCCATCGGATAGTTGAAGATTACAGCGGCCAGGGTTATGGTATTGTCATTATAGGCAGTGCTGAACATCCTGAGGTGCAGGCGATCAGCGGCTGGTGCAAGGAGCCGCCGATGATCATTGAATCAGTGGAAGAAGCAGAGAATTTTTCGGCTGATCCGGACAAAAAATTGTGCCTTGTGTCACAAACGACATTTAATTACAATAAATTTCAATTATTAGTTGAAATTATTTCAAAAAAGGGTTATGATATAAGATGTCTAAATACTATATGTAATGCGACAGAGGAACGCCAGTCAGAAGCCCGGGATATAGCCGGACGCGTTGATGCGATGATCGTCATTGGCGGAAGACAGAGTTCCAATACGCAGAAATTATATGATATTTGCAAAAACGAATGTAAAAATACTTACTATATACAGACACTTGTTGACTTGGATTTGAAGACATTTGAATCTATAGGTAATGTAGGTATTACAGCAGGGGCATCGACCCCAAATAATATTATCGAGGAGGTTCACACCAATATGTCAGAAATGGGTAATGAACAGAGTTTTGAACAGATGCTGGAAGCATCATTAAAAACTATCAGAACAGGAGAAGTCGTTGAGGGTACCGTCATCGATGTTAAAGAAGACGAGATCATTCTTAATATAGGCTACAAAGCAGACGGAATCATCACGAGAAATGAGTATTCCAATACATCTAATCTCGACCTCAGAACAGTTGTTAATGTCGGCGACACAATGCAGGCTAAGGTTCTGAAAGTAAATGATGGTGAAGGTCAGGTTCTCTTAACATACAAGAGACTGCTTGCTGAAAGAGGCAATAAGAGAATCGAAGAAGCTTACAACAATAAGGAAGTACTTACAGCGAAAGTTGCCAATGTCCTTGACGGCGGTTTAAGCGTTGTAGTAGAAGAAGCAAGAGTATTTATTCCTGCAAGCCTTGTTTCCGATACTTATGAGAAGAACCTGTCCAAGTATCAGGATCAGGAAATCTCTTTTGTTATCACAGAATTCAACCCTCGCAAGAGAAGAATCATCGGTGACAGAAAACAGCTCATTCTTGCTGAAAAAGCTCAGAAACAGAAAGAATTATTTGAAAAGATCAATATCGGCGAGACAGTTGAAGGCCGCGTAAAGAACGTAACAGATTTCGGTGCATTCATCGATCTTGGCGGTGCAGATGGTCTTCTTCATAT
>JBNMJG010000133.1:0-4475 GCA_050873705.1 Coprococcus sp.
TGGTTCAGTACTTATGCTGTACCTATGATCGTGGGGGAAATTCGTCGCTTTCTTCGGGACAACAGTGCCATACGGGTCAGTCGTTCACTAAGAGATACGGCTTATAAGGCGATATACGCCAGAGAGGCATTGATCACAAAGAATAATCGTGAACCTACGGTAATGGAGATTGCCGAGGAAACAGGTATTCCGAAGGAAGACATTGTCTTTGCTCTGGATGCCATTCAGAGCCCGATGTCTTTATATGAACCGGTTTATACCGATGGCGGGGATGCACTGTGTATTATGGACCAGGTCAGCGACAGGAAAAACGGTGAAAACAGCTGGGTTGAGAATCTGGCGCTGAATGATGCGATGAAAAGACTGAGTCATCGTGAGAACAGAATTATCAAAATGCGTTTTTATGAAGGCAAGACCCAGATGGAAGTAGCGGATGAACTGGCCATTTCACAGGCTCAGATTTCAAGAATAGAAAAATCAGCGCTTCAGAATATGCGGACATATCTGAGGGCTTAAAAAGTTTCAAGGCGGGCCCTGATTTCAGGGATCCGCTTTTAATAATAGCCGGTTATAAGAAATATCTATTTGACTATTTCATATCTGAATAGTATGATTAATGCATATTAAAACGAAGCAGAAATGATAAGCGTCATTCAGTGACAAAAATAAGAGGTGAAATAGATATGAAGCAGATTGTGTGTTTTGGGGATTCTAATACATATGGCTATATTCCGGAAAATGGTGAAAGATATCCCTGGGGTGTGCGGTGGACGAGCTTGTTGAATGAGAAGCTCGGATATGAAAATTATCACATTGAGGAAGAGGGATTGTGCGGACGTACAACGATTTTTGAAGATCCGCTCCGTGATAATCGGAATGGTTCCCGTATGCTTCCGGCTTTGCTTGAAACACATCAGCACGCAGATCTGATCATCGTCATGCTGGGAACTAATGACTGCAAGGCAGCCTATGGCGCGTCGGCTGAAATGATTGGAAAGGGTATTGAAAAAATTATTGGACAAATCCGTGGCGGTGCGCCCGACAGTAAAATCCTGCTTATATCGCCTATCTGGCTGGGAGAGAATGTCTGGAAACCGGGATTTGATCCGGAGTTTTCAGAAAAATCTGTAGATGTGTCAAAACATCTGACAAAAGTCTATGGTCAGATTGCAGAAAAAGAAAAGATTGCATTTCTCAATGCGGCTGAATATGCAAAGCCAAGCGCAGCTGATCAGGAACATATGGATCCTGAGAACCATCGGCTGCTGGCAGAAGCAATTTATCAAAAAGTATTAGAAATAGAAGGCATCCTGGAATAAGGATGCCTTTGTACTGGTGTAGGATGCCTTAGGCGGCGGATTACAGGCCCTATTCTGCGGCTGTCATGTACGGAATCGACAGATGGAGAATGGTGATCAGTGCTTTTGCTTGCTGTCCATGGTAATCGTCACAGGGCCGTCATTGACCAGAGAAACCATCATATGGGCGCCGAACTCGCCTTCTTCTGTATGGATGCCGCAGTCACGGCAGGCTGCAATAAACTTCAGATACATCTCTTTAGAAAAATCCGGCGCGCCGGCTTCTGTAAAACTAGGGCGGTTGCCTTTCTTCGTGCTGGCAAACAGTGTGAACTGGGAAATGATCAGAAGTTCACCGCCGACATCTTTTAGAGAAAGATTCATCTTGCCTGCTTCGTCTTCAAATATCCTCATCTGGGTAATCTTCTTCACAAGATAATCCATATCTTCATCGGTATCTTCATTGGCTACACCGAGAAGAACAAGAAATCCTCTTCCGATCTTCCCGATGGTTTCATCATTGACATCAACACTGGCGCGGGAAACGCGCTGTATAACTGCTTTCATATGTATTCCTCCATAGTTGTCATCTAATCATCAGTAAAAACTGAAAAAAGAATGTCTGATGACATTATAGCAGAATTTATCAGATAAATCACCCGCCATTTGATGACAGATTATAAAATCTATTGTGAATAATGTCGATGAATGATAATTGCGGGTAATTTCAAGGATGGATATAATGGATTTTAAGGGATTCGTGTATTTGCTGCAGGAAAGGTCGGAGATGTTTTGTAAAACAACCAGTGCGGTGCTGATTGGAATGAGCAGTGAGATGATCACAGTGGAGACAGATGTCAGCGGTGGTTTGCCTTACTTTGATATGGTAGGGTACCTTTCAGCAGAAGTAAAGGAGGCTAAGGAACGGGTGCGGACAGCTGTCCGGAATGCCGGTTTTAAATTAGAACCGCGCAGAGTCATTGTGAATCTGTCGCCTGCGGATGTCCGTAAGTCAGGGACCATGTGTGATCTGGCTATTGCTGCCGCAGTTTTATGTGCCTATGGTTTTATTCCGCAGGATAAGCTGGATGATGTACTGTTGATCGGAGAATTGAGCCTGGATGGCAGTGTCAGATCCGTGAATGGTGTCTTATCAGTTGTACTGATGGCCAGGAAACTGGGTATATCAAAGTGTATCGTTCCGTCTGTGAACGCATTTGAAGGGGCTGCTGTGGATGACATTGAAGTTTATGGAATACATACACTGCAGGAACTGATTGGCTTTCTGAACGGAAGCTGCTATATCGAGGCTGCTTATATAGACAAAGAGGGGCTGCTTGACCAGTCAAGAAAGCGAATGCCGAAGATTGATTTCAGTGATATATCCGGCCAGAGGACAATGAAGAGAGGATTGGAGATTGCAGCTGCCGGAATGCATCATACAATGCTGATCGGGCCTCCGTGGGCAGGCAAATCTATGGCTGCGAGACGTCTTCCTACCATTCTTCCGGGAATGACATGGGATGAATGTCTGGAGGTATCAGAGATTTACAGTGCCGCAGGTTTGCTGAATGCTTCGGAGGGACTGATCACGTCACGGCCATTCAGAAGTCCGCATCATACGGCTTCGGATGTTGCTCTGGCCGGCGGAGGCAGAGTGCCTAGACCCGGAGAGATCAGTCTGGCACACAGAGGCGTGTTGTTTTTGGATGAACTGACGGAATTCAGCTCAGCAGCCATGGAAGTGATGCGTCAGCCTATTGAGACAGGGAAGATCATGATTAATCGCATGCAGGCGATGTGTGAATTCCCTGCGGGATTTATGCTGGTGGCAGCAATTAATCCCTGCCGATGCGGATATTATCCGGATGTTAAGAAGTGTCATTGTACACCGCTTCAGATCCGCCGATATATCGGAAGGATCAGTCAGCCTTTGATGGATCGAATTGATCTGAATATAGAAGTCCTTCCTGTCAGAATTGACGCTTTGCAGGAAACCTCTGAAGAAGAAAGTTCCGGTGAGATTTTGAAGCGTGTAGAAAAGGCACGGAGGATACAGGATGAACGTTATGAAGGAACGAACTATCGATACAATTCACAGCTGCATGATCGGGATGTGGAATTTTATTGTGCTATAGGAACGGCCGAGCGTGAATTGATGCGGAGAATCTACGAGAAGTATGATCTCAGCGCCCGTTCTTATCATAAGATTTTGAAAGTGGCCAGAACGATTGCAGATTTGGCAGGGCATTCTGAAATTTTATCAGAAGATATAAGTGAGGCAGTCTTTTATAAATGTCTGGATGGGCGATATTGGGGAAACAATGATGGAAAAGGATGAATATTGGTTTTGGCTTGGGAACATTCCAGGGGTGGGCAGTCGGACGGCTCTTAGACTGGTGAATGCCTTCGGAGGTGATATCTGTGCCTTGTTTGAAGCAGAAGAGAAGGGGATTGATTCATGCCATATTGTGAATAAAACACAGCTTCAAAGCATTATATATAGTAGAAACAGGGACAGGATCCGGCATGATTATGAGCAAATGAAGTCAAAGGGGATTCAATGCATATCTATTGAGAATTCATTTTATCCGGATACATTAAAGTATCTGTATGATCCGCCGGTTGTTTTGTATATTCTGGGCAGTTTGCCAAGGGCGAATGAATGGATGATCGCACTGATCGGGGCCAGACAGTGCAGCAGTTATGGACGACAGGTAAGTAGGATGCTGGCAAGAGGAATGGCTGCGGCAGGACTGACGGTTGTCAGCGGAATGGCCAGGGGGAGTGACAGTGCTGCACACTGGGGAGCACTGCAGGAGGGCGGACGCACTTTCGCCGTTCTTGGGTGTGGCGTGGATATCTGTTATCCCCGGGAGAATATGGATCTTTATACAGAGATCAGCAGAAATGGCGGTATTATTTCTGAACTGACGCCGGGGACAAGACCGGAGGCCTATCAGTTTCCACGGAGGAACCGGATCATTGCGGCATTAGCCAAAGGGATTGTTGTGACAGAAGCCAAACAGAAAAGCGGCACTTTGATAACGGTAGAACATGGATTGAATCTTGGCAAGGAGATTTTTGCAGTTCCGGGAAGAATTGATGATACCCTGAGTGAGGGGTGTAATCAGTTGATCAAAGCAGGTGCGAAACTCGTTATGCAGCCCTCAGACA
>JBNMJG010000134.1:0-4471 GCA_050873705.1 Coprococcus sp.
ATGATCTCATCGGCATATTTCACAGCATTTTTCACGCCATGACGGATGAATTTCGACCCGAAACCGGATTTCCATTTTTCTCTGGACCAGTCCAGGCCATGAATAGTAACAATCACTCTTTTGCCGAACAATTTAGGTATCCAAGCGAAGAATGCCGGTCCTTCTGCATGGATATGGACAACGTCATATCTGCCCAGTGCACTGTACAAAGCTGCAAAGAAAGAAGAACTTACTGCTGCCAGACCTTTTTTCTCGATTGTCAGAACAGATTTTTGGCGAATGCCCGGATATTCTGTTTTCTCATTGTTGTCAAATTCTGCACCGCTGACATGATGACCGGAACGGTTATAGCAGGTAATTCGATACCCTCTCTTCGCCATTCTGGTACAGAGCTCTTTGACAACGATTTCTACTCCGCCCTCTCTGGTGAGCCTTTTTTGACCAAACATGGCAACTGCAAGTTTCTTTTTCATATTTCCTCCAACTGTTTTCATATGCTTCCTACATCGATCCATCTTTTCTCAGCACCACCATCACTGTCTTAAACAGTATCTTGATGTCCATTGCCATATCCCAGTTCTCGATGTATTCCTTATCCAGTCTCACCACTTCCTCAAAGTCTGTGATGTCGCTTCGGCCGCTGACCTGCCACAGTCCGGTGATACCCGGTTTGATGGCCAGTCGTGCATAGTGATGCAGCTCATACAGATTGGTTTCTGAGATTAACGGCGGTCTGGTGCCGACGATGGACATATCTCCTTTTAGCACATTGAAGAATTGTGGAAATTCATCTAAGCTTGTCCTTCGGATGAAATCTCCGATGCCGGTTTTGTGAGTGCCGTCCGGCAAAACTTTGTTGCCGATGACTCTCGGATCGAAGTCCATTTTGAACATCTTGCCGTCACCCAGTTTATTCTCCTTCATCAGTTCAGCTTTGCGGGCTTCCGCATCCATGTACATGCTGCGGAATTTGTACATCTTGAACTTCTTGCCGTTCTTGCCGACTCTCTCCTGAGCGAAGAAGATCGGTCCCGGAGAACTGATGTAGATAGCCGGTGCCACGAAGATGAAGATAATGCCTGTCAGAAGGCATCCCACCAATCCGCCGGCGATATCCATGATACGCTTTGCCAGAAGCTGTCTTCCGGAAGCACAGTTGATACTTGTTGTAAGCACTGTATAGTTGCCGACTTTCTCCACAAACTGTTTTTTGCCAGGCAGATCAGAGGCTTTGGCAAGGTTCAGATGCACGGTCACTCCTGTCTCTGCCAATTGGTTGATCAGTTTCTGCGGATAAGATACATGATCCGAGATCACGATCAGTACTTCATCCACCCACTGATGACAGATGTATGAGACAACATTGTCCTTGTTGGCCACAATTGTCACATCATGATAGGTTCTGCCTACCTGATCATCATCAATCACGGCAGCACCTGCCAGTTTGTATCGGGCATAATTGTTATCCTTCATATTGGCAATGACATCTCCCACCACATCCTTGGATGTGACAATGAATAAGGTTCGTTTGACTCCGGTTTCCATCTGCTTGCGAAGTTCCCTTTTGCGAAGCTCTCTGGCACCATATGTAATAAATATATAAAGGATAAATGTGATCAGCAGGGATAATCTGGAATAGTTCTGTCCTTCTTTGATAACAAAGAGGTACACCACTGATAAGGCGCCGAGAATAGCCCCATGCTGAACGGTGATGACAAAATCCTTATAGCATCCCTTCTTCAGCACACCTGAAAGGGTGCCGAAGAGAATCATCACTGTCAGGTCCATGACTTCAAGAATCAAAGCCATATTCCGGTACAATGGATCCCCATAAGGATTCACATGCCGTCCCAATATAAGAAATGAAAGCAGAAAGGCAATCTGCAGACAGACCATGTCCAGGAGCAGAAAGTCAAAATGCTTCATCCATCCGTCTGATTCTCTTCTATACATACAATACTCCCTCTTATCTTAATCTAATAACTGCCGTAATAGTCTCCATAATAGCCGCCGTAACTGTCCGTTCCATTCATCCTGACTTTGTTCAGGATCACACCCAATATCGGGCAGCCGCTGACTTCCAGCTGATTCTTCAGCCGCTGTGCCATTCTTCGTCTGATCTTCTTCTGTTCGATGACCATCATGGCACCATCCACAGCTTTGGCTACTACTGCCGCATCGATAACTGCACCGATAGGCGCACAGTCTACGATGACATAGTTAAAACTTTTCTTCAGTTCCTGAAGCATATCCCGGAATCTCTGACTTCCCAGAAGTTCTGCAGGATTCGGGGCATACTGTCCCGCAAAAATCATATACATGTTCTTGATATTGGTCTTGCAGACCACATCATTGAAACTATTCATACCTGCCAGGAAATGGCTGAGGCCCTTTACTTCGTGATCCGGCATGCATCGATTGTACAGAACGGATTTACGCAGGTCTGCATCCACCAGGATGACGCGCTTGCCGTCCTCTGCCAGGGCTTTGCACAGATTAAATGTCACTGTACTCTTGCCTTCACCCGGCAGACAGCTGGTCACGGCGATGCACTGTTTGTCCTGCCCGCAGAAATAGAGATTGGTTCTCAACTGCTTATAATATTCACCGATGGCTTCATCCTCATCGATACTTGCCAGATTAATGGAGTCCATGCTTATGCTCCCCTTTTCTTCTTCATTGTCTGTTTCTTCTGATAAGACTTTCTCTTGCGGAACTTCTTGTCCATATACGGAATAGCCGCCAGTGTGGTCATGCCCAGATAGCGCTCCACATCCTCTTCTGTCTTGATGGTATCATCAAAGACAAATAACAATGAACAGATACCGATCGCCAGTATAAGTCCCGCCAGTATTCCGATAATACAATTCTTCGGAATATTCGGACTGGATGGTTCTACCGGCATATCTGCCTTCTCGTAGATTCTGGCAGCCTCCATGGATGTGATCTCTGCCAGTTTCTTCTCTGCCACCGAAGCCACCTCATTGGCAATGTCCATGGCCTGCTCCGGATCAGCGTTCTCCACTGTGATCTGAAGGATACGGCTGTTGGAAGGGCTTTCAATCGTGACAGATTTCAGCAGCTGCTTATAATCCATATCCAACTTCAGATTCTTGATCACTGCTTCCATAAAAGTCCTGCTCTTGATCATACTGGCATAATCATTTGTCAGCTGCTGGCCAACCTGCATGTCCGACAGCATCGAAGTGCTGCTGTCACTGTCTGTCGGCAGGATATACATCATCGTCGATGCACTGTACAAAGGTGTTACCAGATAATTGGAATATAAAAACATCACTCCAAATCCAATAACACCCGCCAAAATAATAATACCTATTTTTTTCTTCAGAGCAAGCAGCAATTCCAGTATATCGATTTCTATCTCATCATCATTGTAACTTTTGTTCTCTATCATTGACTGCTTTCCATTCTATTCTCTCATTCTCAATCCGGCTGTCCTGAAAATGTCCCCCCTCGAACCTTTCTGGATCCTGTCGGTGAAGCTTCATCATATTCATACATATTCTGTATGATTTGTAACATTTTTGTAACAGACGAACTCTATTTACATTATAATGGATTTTTCGACAATGTCAATAGCACAGCCGCTCTGTGATGTATAAAAATAGACACGGTGTTAACAAATGTCAACAAAAAAGCGAATGCAGCCTCTTTTATACTCGATACCGCATTCGCTTTCAATTTTTATGCTTTCGTTTTATGCCTCAGTCATTGCATTTTTGATGGCAGCAAGAAGCTCATCATAGGTCTCATAAGCCGGAATGTCCGGATAATCTGCTTTGATCTTGTCTGTGCTTCTGAACAGGAATCCTGCCTTGCTGGCCTGGATCATGCCAAGGTCATTGTAAGAGTCACCGCTGGCAATTGTCTCAAAGCCGATGGACTGCAGTGCCTTCACTGTGGTAAGCTTGGACTGTTCCACACGCATCTTGAAGCCTGTGATCTCGCCGTTATCTGCCACTTCCAGTGTGTTGCAGAAAAGTGTCGGCCATCCCAGCTTCTTCATCAGCGGTGTAGCAAACTGTGTAAATGTATCGCTGATCAGGATCACCTGTGTGAAGGATCTCAGCTCGTCTAAGAATTCCTTGGCTCCCGGCAGCGGATCGATCTTCTCGATGGTCTCCTGGATCTCCTTCAGGCCAAGTCCGTGTTCCTTCAAGATACCGAGACGCCACTTCATCAGTTTGTCATAGTCCGGTTCATCACGGGTAGTTTTCTTAAGTTCGGGGATACCGCTGGCCTCTGCAAATGCGATCCAGATCTCCGGTACCAGTACGCCTTCAACATCCAAACAGGTAATATACATAACAGATTTCTCCTTCCATTCTGAGGATCTATTCAAATCATCATCCATTTCTCTTTTGAATAGTATCACTTTACTAGATTGAAATTATCTTATCATACTTTTGCCTGTGAGACAAGGATTTTCTTGCTGTCTACTTCAGTTCTG
>JBNMJG010000135.1:0-4432 GCA_050873705.1 Coprococcus sp.
ATTTGCACCCTTCGGCACATTTTTCAGGCCTGCGATCAGTGCCTGATCCTCGGCGCTCATTTGTCCCAGTACAACGACGGCTTCTTCCTCAGAAACACCGGCGGCCTGATACTGTCTCATTCGTTCCAGCCGTTCCATATAATGCCTGTAACCAAATGGATAGTAGGATACCTGACCGTTCTCAAAGATCAGCAGCGCATCCGCCACTTGCTCAATAAAATAGCGGTCATGGGAAATAAAGAGCATGGTACCTTTGTAGACCCCGAAAGCCGATTCCAGGGTTTCTCTGGCGGGAATATCCATATGATTGGTAGGCTCGTCTAACATCAGGAAATTCGGCCGTTTTTCAAGAATTTCGGCCAATACGAGCCTGGCTTTTTCACCACCTGAAAGGTCGCTGACCATTTTCTGCACATCTGCGCCTTCAAAAAGCCAGGCCGCCAGCTCATTTCTCACATCTTTCTCCGACATGGCAGGAAAAAGGTCATGAAAATGTTCCAGCACTTTCTTGTCAGATGTCAATGACGCTGTCTGCTGGTCAAAATATCCCGATTCAATGTGAAGCCCAAGCTGACATTTGCCCTTAACAGGCGGCAGAAGCCCTGCCGCCGTTTTGAGAAATGTTGTCTTGCCGGCACCGTTCGGGCCGATGATGCCAATCTTCTGTCCCCGGCGGATGCGCAATGACAATTCTGCAATAGCTTTGCCTTCGTAGCCAATCTTCAGCTCTTCTGCTTCAGCCACCCATTTGCCGCCCATCACCGCAGGCACCAGTTCCCCGGTAAAAATATGTTCTGCCAGTGCCGGCGGGGCAGGAAGTTTCTCCATGCGCTCTATCAGCTTTTTCCTGGAACGGGCAAAGGCTGCCTTTTTCGGTTTGTGCTTAAATCGCTCAATCAGCTGATTCAGCCGTTCCAACTCTGCCTGCTGCTGTTCGTACTGCTTCTTCCAGATGGCCAGATTCTTTAATTTCTGTTGACGGAACTGAGTATAATTGCCCACGTAACGCACCAGTTTTTTCTCTGTCAGCTCATAGACAATTTCTGCCGTTTCATCAATAAAATATCGATCATGGGAAACTATGACTACCGCTCCCGGATAATTCTTCAGGTATTTTTCCAGCCACTGAACACTCTCCATGTCCAGATGATTTGTCGGCTCATCTAACAATAGGATATCCGGTTTTGCCAGAAGCAGCCTTACCATGGCGATCTTTGTCTGCTCTCCTCCGGAAAAATCCGATAAAAGTTTTTCTTTGTCTTCTTTTTCAAGACCAAAGCCGGTAAAAATCCTGTCATATTCCTGCTCAAATTCAAAGCGTTCCCTGTCCCAGGTATCTCTTGAAGGACAGAGAGCCATCATTTCTTCCTGAACCGTATGGGAAGTATCTGCAAAAGCCTGCTGCCTGAGCATGCCGATTGTCACATTTCTTGCCAGATAAATGCCCTCACCCTGCCTGCGGTCATCTCTTTCCAGAGACAATTCGCCGGCAATCAGCCGCAAAAACGTTGTCTTGCCTGAACCGTTCGGCCCGGTAATGGCAATCCGTTCCCGGCCCTTGATCTCAAAATCAAAGTGCTCCAGAAGATTTTCACCGCCGATGGCCAGAGTGCCGTCTGTAATCCGATACAGCATCTTAAATCTCCACTGTACCCTGCAGGTAATTGATAAACTGCTGTGCAGTACGTCCGGAAATACCGCCATGGCGCATCTCCCACTTATTCGCCTCAGCACAGAGTTCTTCATCTGTCATGGTCAGCCCTGCACGGCGTGCCAGTTCAATAACGATCTCATTGAATTCTTTCTTGGATGGCTTAGAGTAACTGATCTGCACACCAAAACGATTAACAAGGGAAAGTTTCTCTTCCATTGTATCGGAACGGTGCAGATCATTTTCATATTCCATATCATTTCTATCATTCCATGTCTCTTTAATCAGATGACGTCTGTTGGATGTGGCATAAATCAGTATATTCTCAGGTTTTGTCTCCACACCACCCTCGATAACAGCCTTCAGGAACTTGTATTCAATTTCATGTTCTTCGAAAGAAAGGTCATCCATGTAAATAATAAAACGGTAATTGCGGTTTTTAATCTGTGCAATAACATTGGACAAATCTCTGAACTGATGCTTGTAAATCTCGATCATTCGCAGACCCTGATCATAATAAGCGTTAACAATGGCCTTGATGCTTGTTGACTTACCTGTACCGCTGTCACCAAAGAGCAGCACGTTATTGGCTTTTCTCCCCTGAACAAAGGCTTCTGTATTGTCCACCAGTTTCTTCTTCTGGATCTCATAGCCTACCAGATCATCCAGCATCACCGTATCCATATTGTTGATCGGACAGAATTCCACATGGTTCTCTGTTCTTGACGCAATACGGAATGCCTTGTTCAGACCGAACATACCTACACCGTAAGCTTTGTAGAAATCTGTCACCACGTCAAAAAATTCATCCTCATTGGCTGTTTTCTCAAGGCGTTCGCTCAGTGCCTGAACTTTCTCACTGACATTCTTGTTGTACATCAGCTCTTTCTTGCCGATAGCCTTATACTGAGAAAGGCGTGTAAAACAGTCAATTCCCAGACGTTCTTCAATCTCTGTAAAATCATAGTCAAATAAGGCTTTAAATGCCTTGAAATCTCCCTTTGCAAAGAAGTTGACACTGCCGTCGTTGGCTCCTACTTTCTCACAAGTCAGACTAAAAGGATTCTCATCTGTGATCAGAAGATACGTCAGATAATTATGCCAGAGATTCTTGTCAAAGCCATAATCTGTGGCAATCTGGAGCAGGTGCTTCACCTGGGTAAATATTCTTGTTACCAACTCATCCCTTGATTGCGTATCCTGATCCATCTGTTTGAAAATATCACTTAACTGCATTAAAATGCTGTCCTTCGGCATATCGCCGTACATTAACAGTTTTGATACGATTTTGTACATTCTTTATTCCCTCCGTTTATCTTTTCCATGCCTAATAATCAAAACATTGTTTTCTCTGACATGGTTTATTTTAACAAGATGTTTATTTACACGATTATACTCCTATTTCCTATAGCAATTCAAGTCCATCTCTGATATTTCGGTAAATTCCGCCCCGAAACCCTCAAATATTTTTTGATCATTCAAATTATTTTCTATTTTTCTCGGTTTAAAGCGTTGAATCCTTAAAGTATCTGTGTTATAATGGTGTCACTTTGATTTTTACAATATTTGTATAAAAGATAAATTCAACTAAAATGGAGGTTTGACCCATGAATCATGAACAGATGCAGATGGAGTTTGTCCGCAAACTCCCAATTCCACAGGAAATCAAGAAACAATTCCCGATTTCAGAAAAAATCGCCCAGCATAAAGCAGAACGTGACGAAGCAATCCGACAGGTCTTTACAGGTGAATCGGATAAATTTCTTTTAATTATCGGCCCATGCTCAGCAGATAGTGAAGAACCGGTGATGGAATACATTCACCGTCTGGCAAGGGTTCAGGAGAAAGTAGCCGACAAGATTATCATGATTCCGCGTATCTATACCAATAAACCACGTACAACAGGCAAGGGCTACAAAGGCATGCACCACCAGCCGGATCCCGAGAAACAGCCGGATCTTCTGGAGGGCCTGATCGCCATCCGTAAGCTCCACGCAAGAGCCATCGAGGAAACCGGCCTTACCTGTGCAGATGAAATGCTCTACCCTGAGAATCACCGCTATCTCTCTGATCTGCTCAGTTATGTGGCTGTGGGTGCCCGTTCCGTAGAAGATCAGATCCATCGTCTTACAGGCAGCGGCGTCGGTATTCCATGCGGTATGAAGAACCCGATGAGCGGTGATATCTCTGTGATGCTCAATTCCATTGAGGCTGCCCAGAGTCCGCAGATGTTTGTCTACAGAGGCTGGGAGGTCAAAACACCCGGCAATCCGCTGGCTCATGCCATCCTCCGGGGCGCCGTCAATGAGCACGGCAACAATATCCCGAACTATCATTTTGAGAATCTCAGCCGTCTCTATGACAGCTATGCTGAGAAAGGCCTTGAGAATATGGCCTGCATCATTGACACGAACCACTCCAATTCCGGCAAACAGTACATGGCTCAGATCCGTATCGCCAACGAAGTTATGCACAGCAGACGACACTCTGAGGATATCAAAAAACTTGTCAAAGGCTTCATGATCGAAAGCTACCTAGAAGACGGCAGCCAGAAAATCGGTGAAGGCGTATTCGGCAAATCCATTACAGACCCTTGCCTTGGCTGGGAAAAGACGGAGGCGCTGATTTACAGTATTGCGGAGCAGCTTTAATTATCCTAAGCGGCTGCCTCATATTCTTTGATAAAAAGATAGCAGATAGTTAGTCCGTACAGGCACACTCGCGTTGCCTTGCACTGGCAGCGGTACATAAGGTGCTAAAAAACAGCACCTAAGTACCGGC